>NZ_CP017241.1:0-60000 GCF_001908375.1 Rhizobium etli 8C-3
AAGCCAGACCGGAGGAGGGGAGAGAGTTTCGCCGTCGAGGACTCTCATGATTTTCCGGCGTGTTTCGCTCAAGCGCTTCGTCCCTTATAAAAATCTAAAGATATTTTAAAAGGTTTCTATTTCTTAGAGTCGGTGTCTATCAAGGATTAAAATCCATCCACTGGTGATGCCAAATGTCACGCATATCGAAGATATCAGGACAAGATCGGCAGCCTGCCATCGTAGTTTCTTGGAGAAGCTCGAATCCAAAAGTGATTCCAGAAGCTTGCCTCGAAGGCCGAGGTGTTTCCTTCTGTGGATATCTTGTGTACTCTGGATGAGTTCTTCAGAACGGAACACAAATCCACAGGCCGCCCTGCAGTACCCTCCAGAAAACCCGAAATGTGGATAAGGGGTCATGTTTTCCCTTGCCTCAAGCCATGCCGGTCCCTTAGCTCTTTGCCATCCAGTCTTTTCAACAGGCAGCAGAAAATAGCGTGGAGAACCGCACGAACTTCTTCCATCTGCATCTGATTTCTGACTCGACCGGTGAGACTCTGATCTCAGCCGGCCGTGCTGCTTCCGCCCAGTTCAAATCTGCCCAAGCGGTCGAACACGTCTATCCGTTGATCCGCAATCGCAAGCAGCTGCTTGCGGTTCTCGATGCAATCGACAGCGAGCCAGGCATTGTTCTATACACGGTCGTCGATCGGGAACTCGCTGCGTTGATCGATGAGAGATGCGTGGAGATGGGTGTAGCCTCCGTCAACGTGCTGGAGCCTGTAATGGCCGCTTTCCAGCTTTATCTGGGGGCTCCGCTGCGGCGTCGGGTCGGCGCACAACATGTCATGAATGCCGGCTATTTCGCGCGCATCGAGGCGCTCAACTTCACGATGGACCACGACGACGGGCAAATGCCCGAGGACTACAACGACGCCGACGTCGTCATCATCGGTATCAGCCGTACGTCCAAGACGCCGACGAGTATCTATCTCGCCAATCGCGGCATCAAGACAGCGAACATTCCGATCGTCTATGATGTGCCTTTGCCGGAAGCGCTTCTCACCGCAACCAAGCCGTTGATCGTCTGCCTCATAGCAACGACGGATCGGATATCCCAGGTGCGTGAAAACCGGATCCTGGGAGCAACGCCCGGCTTCGATCGCGGTCAGTATACGGATCGCGCCGCGATCTCCGAAGAACTGAAATATGCCCGCTCGCTTTGTGCGCGGCACAATTGGCCCTTGATCGATGTGACCCGTCGCTCCATCGAGGAGACGGCGGCCGCCATCGTTGCCCTGCGCCCCAAGCTGCGCTAAGCGCGGACATCATGAACCACGAGCAAAGAGACGCATGACATCGAAACTGATTCTTGCCTCCTCCAGTCCATTCCGGCAAATGCTGCTTAAGAATGCCGGCCTGGAATTTGAAGCACATGCGGCAAAGATAGACGAGCGCGCAATCGAAGCACCGCTCGAACGGGAGGGGATATCTCCAGATACCGTTGCTCTGGTGCTTGCAAGGGCTAAGGCAGACGAGGTGAGCGGTCGGTTTCCGGACGCTCTCGTCATCGGTTCGGACCAGACAATGTCGCTCGGCCGTCGTGTGTTTCACAAGCCACACGACATGGCCGCCGCCGCCGATCACCTGAGATTACTTTCGGGACAAACACATCGTCTAAACAGTGCGATCGCCATCATCCGAAATGGTGCACTTCTATGGGAGCATGTGTCACACGCGTCGCTGACCATGCGCGTCCTGTCGTCGGATTTCATATCGCGCCATCTTTCACGCGTTGGCAACAAGGCGCTCGGCAGTGTTGGCGCCTATCAGCTGGAGGGGGAGGGTATTCAACTTTTCAGCAAGATCGACGGCGACTACTTCACGATCCTTGGCCTGCCGATGTTGCCGCTGCTCGCGAAACTGAGGGAATTGGATGCGATCGATGGATGATTCACGTGAAACATTTGGTCCCAATGCCTTCGTCACCGGCTTCCCGGTGCGGCATTCCCGTTCGCCTTTGATCCACGGATACTGGCTGAAAAAGCTTGGGATTCGCGGGAGCTACCGCGCGTACGAGGTTGCTCCTGCCGATTTTGCGGCATTCATTGTATCGCTCAAGGATCAAAGCTCGGGCTTTATCGGCGGCAATGTCACGATCCCGCACAAGGAGATGGCCTGTCAGCTCGCGGACAGGCCGGACGAACTCTCCCAGGAACTCGGTGCATCCAACACGTTATGGCTGGAGGAAGGAAAACTCCATTCGACAAACACGGACGGCCACGGATTTACCGCAAACCTGAACGAGCGCCACCCTGGGTGGGATCAGCACGAGATCGCAATAATACTCGGTGCGGGCGGCGCCAGCCGGGCGGTCATACAGGCCGTGCGCGACCGCGGCTTCCGCGAGATCCATGTTGTCAATCGAACCACTGCCCGGGCGCAGGAACTTGCCGATCGTTTTGGAAAAAAGGTCCATGCGCATCCGATGGCAGCGCTTACGGAGGTCATGAAAGGTGCGGGTCTGTTCGTCAATACGACATCGCTCGGTATGGACGGCGAAACTGCACCGCCAATCGATTTTTCACCGCTCGATGGTAACGCGGTCGTCACCGATATCGTCTATGTGCCGCTGAAGACACCTTTACTGAAACAAGCCGAGGAACAGGGTTTCGCGATCGTGGACGGACTTGGTATGCTTCTCCATCAGGCGGTGCCGGGCTTCCAGAAATGGTTCAGCAGGCGGCCGGTCGTCGATGACGAGCTTCGTGCACTCGTCGTCGCAGATATGAAAGAACACAGATGATCCGGATCGGTCTCACGGGTTCCATCGGGATGGGGAAAACGACTGCGGCAAAGCTCTTTGCCGAAGCCGGCATTCCTGTCAATGATTCCGATGCCGTGGTCCATGAGCTTTATGCCGGCGAGGCAGCGCAGTTGATCGAAGCCGAGTTCCCGGGCACGGTTAGGAACGGCGTCGTCGACCGTCAGGAACTTGGCCGTCAGCTTTCGCGCCGACCGGATGGGTTCAAAACGCTCGAAGCAATCGTCCATCCGCTGGTTCGCCAGCGCGAAACGGAGTTCATCGAGCGCGAACAGGCGCGAGGATCGGAAATCATCCTGCTCGATATCCCGCTGCTTTTCGAAACTGGTGCGGAGACCCGAGTCGACATAATCGTGGTCGTGAGCTGCGATCCACAGGTTCAGCGCGACCGGGTGCTTGCGCGACCGGGCATGACCGAGGAAAAATTCAATATGATTCGCTCGCGGCAGACACCGGACGCCGAAAAGCGGGAGCGTGCCGATTATGTCATCGACACCGGGCACGCCATGGAAATCACGCGCGCGAGGGTGAGTGAAATCATCTCCGACCTGAAAGCGCGGATCGCGAAAGGAGATTTCCAGAATGCGTGAGATCATTTTCGATACGGAAACCACCGGTCTCGACAGCCGGATGGACCGCATCATCGAAATCGGCGGCGTCGAACTTTTGAACCATTTCCCGACCGGCCGCACGATCCATATCTATATCAATCCGGGAGATCAGAAAGTCCATCCCGATGCGCTCGCCGTCCATGGCATAACCGACGAGTTTTTGAAGGACAAGAAGCCTTTCTCCGACGTGGTTGAAGAGATCATCGACTTCTTCGGTGACGCAAGGTGGATCGCGCACAACGCGACCTTCGATATGGGTTTTGTCAATGCCGAGCTCGCGCGCCTTGGCATACCGCCGATTCTGCCAGAAAGGATGGTCGATACGCTTTCTCTCGCTCGGCGCAAACATCCAATGGGACCGAATTCCCTCGATGCCCTCTGCCGCCGCTACGGTATAGACAACTCACACCGTACAAAACACGGTGCACTGCTCGACTCCGAACTGCTTGCCGAGGTCTATATTGAGATGATCGGCGGGCGCCAGACCGCACTCGGTTTGAGCATTGCGGCAACAAGCGGGGCAGGTGACGCCGAGATTGTTCTGGAAGAGGCCGTAGACATCGGTTTGGAGCGGCCCCGGCCACTTGCACCGCGCCTGAGCGAAGCGGAAGCTCAGGCTCACGATGCGTTGGTTGCCGCGCTCGGCAACAAAGGCATCTGGGCCAGATACGATCGTCCAAACTAAAAATGCCCGGGCTTTTGACCCGGGCACCGCAGTCAAGTCAGGTATTTCGAATCAGTTGGTCTGCACCTTTGCGCGCGTCTGCTCTTCGGCGACGCGTTGCGCAAACATCTGTGCGAAGTCGATCGGGTCGATCATCAGCGGCGGGAAACCGCCATTGCGCGTAACATCGGCAATAATCTGGCGGGCAAACGGAAAGAGCATGCGCGGGCATTCGATGAAGAGGACCGGCAGCATGTGTTCTTGCGGGAAGCCGGCAACGCGGAAGACGCCGCCGTAAACGAGCTCGGCATGAAAGACCGTCTTTTCGCCATCCTTGGCTTCGGCGTTGAGCGACAGCACAACGTCGAAATCCGTATCGGAAAGCGGATTGGCGTTGACGTTGACGTTGATATTGATCGCCGGCGCCTTGTCGCGCGCTTGAAGCGAACGCGGCGCACCCGGATTTTCGAAGGAAAGGTCCTTCGTGTACTGAGCGAGAATGGTGAGGCTCGGGCTTGTCGTGCCGCTGCCGTTGTTTTCATCAGCCATTGGATTTTCCTCGAGGGGCATTGGATGGTGCCGCCATCTATCATTTCGGCAAAAGGCTTACAACCCTGGGCGAATCGGTCTCTACTCGCCGAGCCGCTTGCCTGCCCAGGGAGATTCTTTGTTAGGCTCGCGGCTATAGTCGTCCTCGTCAAGATCAACGACTTTCGAATCCGGCTTGGATTTGTCGCTGAATCCGGAAGATTGCGAGCCGGTAAAGCCCCTCTTTGCGTCAACGATAACGAATCGCTTGCGGATGTAGTTCCAGGCAAGATCACGAACCGCCGGGATGAAAAGCGCGATTGCGATTATGTCTGAAATAAATCCCGGGATGATGAGAAGCAGCGACGCGATGACGAACATGGCCGGCCGCAGAAGCTCCCGGCCCGGAACTGCGCCGTTTCGCCCCTCGCTCGACATGCGCTGCAGGATGCCTATTCCCTGGCGGCGAAGCAGTGCCATACCGATCACAACACTCAAGACGACGAGACCAAGGGTCGCCAGCAGGCCGACCGCGCGCCCGACGATCACGAAGCCCGCTATCTCCGCCAAGGGCAGCAGCAGCACAAAACCTGGAAGCATTGCAAGTCGCATGGTCTCTCCAACCGGCACTCGCCGGGCCTCGATTGCAATCGCAAGATTGCGGCTATTTGAATCATCTGTCTATGCGGACTATATGGGAGTACAAATCATAGATGTTAACGGTGGCTGCGGCACGATATGAGTTCAAACGACTTCATCACTTTGTTTTTCCTTGTGGCGGCGGTGCTGATTTTTTTCCAGCTCCGCAGTGTTCTGGGACGCCGCACGGGAAATGAGAAGCCGCCGCGCGATCTCTTTACGCCGCGCGATGCCGCCGGTCCTGAGCATACCGAAGCCGGCAAGGTCGTGACGCTCCCCCGCCGCGATACGCCTGCAGAAGAAGAAGGTCGCTTTGCAGTGGTCGACGCCTTTGCGCCCCCTGGCACGCCGCTCAATGAGCCTTTGCGTGCGCTCAGTAAAGCCGATCCATCCTTCGCACCTAAGGAATTTTTGAACGGCGCGAAGATGGCTTACGAAATGATCGTCATGGCTTATGCCGACGGCGACAGAAAGACGTTGAAAAATCTTCTGTCCCGCGAGGTTTATGAAGGTTTCGACGCGGCGATCGCAGATCGCGAGGCAAAGGGCGAAAAGGTGAAATCCACCTTTGTTGGCATTGACAAGGCTGACATCACACAGGTGGAAGTCAAAGGCAGCGAGGCACAGATTACGATCCGCATTGCCAGCCAGCTGATCTCGGCCACCTACGACAAAGCTGACAAGCTGATAGAAGGCGATGTCGAAAACGTTGCCGAAGTCAACGACATCTGGACCTTTGCCCGCGATACGCGATCGCGCGATCCCAATTGGAAACTCGTGGCAACCGAATCGGAAACATGAGTGACGATAAAGCGGGCTTCGTTCTGCAAGCTGTCGGTTTCGATGATCTCAAGGGCTGGAAGGATGATGATCCCTCCAGCCTTTTTGAAGTCATGGAAGCGTGCCGCCGCCAAATTACCGGTACGAAACCCTACCGCACCGGATCGCTTGGTCTGAGCACCGAGGATCTTTTGCCTCTGCTCGATGCAGCCCGAAATCGAAAACCCGCATCTGCTTTTGAAGCACGATCCTTCTTCGAGAAGAACTGTCGGCCATATTCCATCAGGAAAGCGGACGGCAGCCCGGGCTTCGTCACCGCCTTCTACGAACCGGAAATCGCCGTTTCAGACAGGCTCGATTCCACCTATCGCTTCCCCTTCTACCGCCGACCCGATGATCTGGTCGACCTCGACAACAGCAACCGCCCCGCAGGCCTCGATTCATCCTATGCCTTTGGTCGCCTCAAGGATAAAGAGATAAGCGCCTATCCCGACCGGCAGGCGATCGACCAAGGCTTTCTTGACGGTCGCGGCCTTGAAATCGCCTGGGCGAAATCGAAGGTCGATGTCTTCTTCGTGCATGTGCAGGGCGCGGCGCGACTGCGTTACCCGGATGGACGCACGGCGCGTATCACATATACGGCCAAAGCCGGGCATCCTTTCTCCGCTATCGGCAAGCTGTTGGTCGATCGCGGTGAAATCAACCGGGCGAACGTTTCCATGCAGTCGATTCGCGCCTGGCTCGCAGCGCATCCGGAGCAGGTGGATGAGGTTCTCTGGCACAATCGGTCCTATATCTTCTTCCGCGAGGCGCCGGTTGACGCTTCTGAAGCTGGACCAGTTGCTGCCGCGAAAGTGCCGTTGGTCGCTGGACGTTCGCTTGCGGTCGACCGCCTCATACACACCTTTGGTTTTCCCTTCTTCATCCGTTCCGAAAGCCTGACCCATCTTGATAAGGGCAGGCCGTTCCAGCGCTTGATGCTTGCCCTGGACACCGGCTCGGCGATCATCGGCCCGGCGCGTGGCGACATTTTTACGGGTTCCGGCGATGAAGCGGGCGAACTGGCGGGTACGGTCCGTAACGATGCGGACTTTGCCATCCTCATTCCGAACGCTGCGGCTGGAAGATTCGGCTGATGACGAGAGACCGCAAGCTCAGCACGGACGAGAGAATTCTGTGGGGCAAGGTTGCGCGCAGTACGCGGCCGCTCGCTGGCAAGAAAGGCGAGTTCACTGAACTCGATGCCTTTCTTGTGGAAACCGAAGCCGAACTCGGGAATGGCGAACAGAAATCGTCTTCCGAATCAAAAATGCAAGCTGCAGCGCTTCCCGCGACAGCCAAACAGCCTTCCGGCACCCACCATCCACTGGAGCGGCCAGTCAGACGCAAGATCGCTAAAGGCAGGCTGGCGCTAGAGGCGCGTATCGATCTGCATGGCCTCGTACAAAGCGAAGCCCATGTCATGCTTCTCGATTTCCTCATCCGTGCGCATGAGCGCGGCATGCGTCATGTGCTGGTGATCACCGGCAAGGGCAGTTCGATGGGGAGCGAAGGTGCGTTGAAGCGGGCTGTACCACTTTGGTTTTCGAAACCGGAATTCCGCTACCTGATCTCGTCTTACGAGGCGGCTGCGCACCACCACGGCGGTGAGGGCGCGCTCTATATCAGGCTCTCCCGGCGACAGGGGGACAGGTCATGACACCGTTCGGCGAGGCTGTTCGAAAGCTTAGGGCGCGCAAAGGCGTGTCGCAGAAGCAGATGGCAGCGGCGCTCAACGTCTCGCCTGCCTATCTCTCTGCACTCGAACATGGAAGACGCGGCTTGCCGACCTTCGACCTGCTTCAGCGGATCGCCGGCTATTTCAACATCATCTGGGACGAAGCTGAGGAACTCTTCCTGCTCGCCCGCGCTTCGGACCCGCGCGTGGTGATCGATACCGCAGGTCTGCCTCCCGAATATACGGCTTTTGCCAATCGTTTGGCGGGCCGGATTCGACACCTTGACAGTGCAGCTTTGGCCGAGCTCGCGGCTACGCTTGAAAATCTCGGCAAAGCTGACGGAAAAGCGTCATAATCCCCTGCTTTATGCCGGATTCCCGGGCTCTGCCATTGGGAACGGCGCCCAAAAACCCTATATTCCGAAATGAAAAAGGCCGGTGATTCGCAAGGCTCTCCGGGCTCCTACAACAGGGAAATTCAAAGACAGCATGACCGATACACCAGCGACGGAAAACGGCGTTAACACCGAATATGGCGCGGATTCCATCAAGGTCCTCAAGGGACTTGATGCCGTGCGTAAACGCCCCGGCATGTATATCGGTGACACTGACGACGGCTCCGGCCTGCATCACATGGTTTACGAAGTCGTCGACAACGCGATTGACGAGGCGCTGGCCGGCCATGCAGACATCGTCACCGTAACGCTTAACCCCGACGGCTCGGTCACGGTAACGGACAACGGCCGCGGTATTCCAACGGATATACACACTGGAGAAGGTGTTTCCGCAGCCGAAGTCATCATGACGCAGCTTCATGCCGGCGGTAAGTTCGACCAGAATTCCTACAAAGTTTCCGGCGGCCTGCATGGCGTCGGCGTTTCGGTCGTCAACGCCCTTTCGGTGTGGCTGAAACTGAAGATCCGCCGGCAGGGCAGGATTCATGAAATGAGCTTCACGCATGGCGTTGCCGATGCGCCTCTCAAGGTGACAGGCGACGCGGGCAGCGACACGGGCACGGAAGTCAGCTTCATGCCGAGCACCGGAACCTTCACGATGACGGATTTCGATTACGGCACGCTGGAGCACCGCCTTCGCGAGCTTGCCTTCTTGAATTCCGGTGTCCGCATTCTGCTGACCGACAAGCGCCATTCGGACATCAAGCAGGAAGAAATGCGTTATGACGGAGGCCTTGAGGCCTTCGTTTCCTATCTCGATCGTGCCAAGAAGCCTCTGGTCGACAAGCCGGTCTCTATTCGCGGCGAAAAGGATGGAATTACCGTCGAAGTCGCGATGTGGTGGAACGACAGCTACCACGAGAATGTACTCTGCTTTACCAACAATATTCCACAACGCGACGGCGGCACGCATATGGCCGGCTTCCGCGCCGCGCTGACGCGCCAAGTTGTGTCCTATGCAGATAGCTCCGGTATCACCAAGAAGGAGAAAGTCACACTCCAGGGCGAAGACTGCCGCGAAGGTCTGACGGCTGTCCTATCGGTGAAGGTGCCGGATCCGAAGTTCTCGTCGCAAACGAAGGACAAGCTGGTTTCGTCGGAAGTTCGCCCCGTCGTCGAAAGCCTCGTCAATGAAGCGCTCAGCACATGGTTTGAGGAGCATCCGAGCGAGGCCAAGGTGCTGGTCGGCAAGGTCGTAGAGGCCGCCGCGGCCCGCGAAGCGGCTCGTAAGGCCCGCGAACTGACACGCCGCAAGGGTGCGCTCGATATCGCCTCGCTGCCCGGCAAGCTCGCCGATTGCTCCGAGCGCGATCCTGCGAAGTCCGAAGTCTTTCTCGTCGAGGGTGACTCGGCGGGCGGCTCTGCAAAACAGGGACGTTCTCGTGAAAATCAGGCGATCCTGCCTCTGCGAGGCAAGATTCTCAATGTCGAGCGTGCCCGCTTCGACAAGATGCTCTCCAGCCAGGAAATCGGCACGTTGATTACCGCGCTTGGCACCGGCATCGGCAAGGACGAGTTCAGCGCCGACAAGCTTCGCTACCACAAGATTATCATCATGACGGATGCCGATGTCGACGGCGCCCACATCCGCACGCTTCTGCTGACATTCTTCTTCCGCCAGATGCCGGAACTGATCGAGCGCGGTCATCTCTACATCGCCCAGCCGCCGCTCTACAAGGTTTCGCGCGGCAAGTCCGTTCAATACGTGAAAGACGAAAAGGCGCTGGAAGATTATCTGATCGGCCAGGGCCTTGAGGATGCGGCGCTGAGGCTCGCAAGCGGTGAAGTGCGCACCGGCCAAGATCTGCGAGAAGTGATCCTCGATGCATTGCGGCTGCGCGCGTTGCTCGAAAACCTGCATTCCCGTTACAATCGCGCTGTCGTTGAGCAGGCAGCAATCGCCGGGGCATTGAACGCCGAAGCGGTTAGTGATCGTGCCAGGGCCGAACAGCTCGCGGCCGATGTCGCCAAGCGACTCGACATCATCGCCGAGGAAACCGAGCGCGGTTGGGAAGGCGGGCTGACCAGTGAAGGTGGGTTGCGGCTGGAGCGAATGGTGCGGGGCGTCAAGGAAGTCGTCGTGCTCGACATGGCGCTGATCGGCTCGCAGGACGCGCGTCACATCGATCAGCTATCGTCGCGCCTCAAGGAAATCTACCAGAGCCCACCGGCGCTTTCGCGCCGCGACGGAGATAGCGAGATTTCCGGCCCGCGCGCACTGCTCGATGCAATTTTTGCCAGCGGCCGCAAGGGACTGACGATGCAGCGCTACAAGGGCCTTGGCGAAATGAATGCGGAGCAGCTCTGGGAGACGACGCTAGATCCGAACGCCCGTTCGTTGCTGCAGGTCAAGGTGAACGACGCAACGGATGCCGACGGCCTGTTCGCCCGGCTGATGGGCGACGAAGTCGAGCCGCGCCGCGAATTCATTCAGGATAACGCGCTCAGCGTTGCAAACCTCGATATCTGATCGATTTCTCGTCCAAAAAGGCGCGTTCATGGCGCCTTTTTGTTTCGGCAGGATCAATTGGCAATGAATTTTCCGTTGAAAGCCACCTCCGAAAGCGGCATGCGCTGGCTTGGCACTTCGCGTGCTTGATTTCGCTCGGACAGGACGCTCTTGTCGCCAAGGCGGCCGACGGCTATCCCGGCCTCGACGCGATAGCCTTCCGGAATGGCGAAGGCTAGCCTGATTTCATCATGTTTGATTCCGCCCATGCCATGGGCGTAGAAGCCTGAAAAGCGTGCCTGCAGGGCGAGATGCCCCCAGGCGGCGCCAGCGTCGAACGAATGCGTATAACGCGGTTTGTTCTCTGAAAAAGCGCCACTGAAGCTGCGTGAGACAACAAAGATCAATGCGCAGGCATTCTTTGCCCATTCCTGGTTCGATTCGACAAGCAGGCCAAGATGCTTCTCGAAATGGTCCGTACCCTTAAGGGCGTAAATGAAGCGCCAAGGCTGCTGATTGCCGGAAGACGGCGCCCAGTGGGCTGCGTCCAGGATCGTCAGCAATTGCTCCTCGGTCATGATTTCGCCGGTGAAAGCACGCGGCGACCAGCGATCGAGAAACATCGCATCGATCGGATATTCGGATGTGCGGCAATTGGCTTCGGTCATATTGTTTCCGGATAACGGTTGAGGGGCTGGAGCAAATGATATTGCCTGTCAACAGAACTTTGCAAGCAAACCCATTGCCGCAGCTCGTTATCACTTCATTCAATGCCGCCCGCCAATTCAGCCCCGGCGAAATTTTTGACAATGCGTACCGCTTCAGCAAAAAGCCGTAATGACACGCTTAGTCGACTGGTCCATAGGTGATATCAGTCCGTTTTCGATGAGGAGGAGATTTTATGAAGCTGATGCGCGTTGGCGAACCGGGCCGTGAAAAACCGGCGCTACTCGATTCAGATGGCAGGATTCGCGACCTTTCGGCGCATGTTTCCGACATCGGTGGTGAGGCAATTTCGCCGGCCGGCCTGGCAAAAATCGCAGCGCTCGACGCCAAAAGCCTGCCGGAACTGGCTCCCGGCCGCATTGGTGCCTGTGTTGCAGGCACGGGCAAATTCATCTGTATTGGCCTGAATTTCTCTGATCACGCTGCCGAAACTGGCGCAACAGTCCCGCCGGAACCGATCATTTTCATGAAGGCCACCTCCGCGATTGTCGGACCCAACGACAACGTCGTCATCCCGCGCGGCTCCGAAAAGACTGATTGGGAGGTCGAGCTCGGCGTCGTGATCGGAAAGACCGCAAAATATGTCACCGAGGCTGAAGCGCTGGACTGCGTTGCCGGCTATTGTGTCTCCAACGATGTCTCGGAGCGCGCATTCCAGACGGAACGCTCCGGCCAGTGGACCAAGGGCAAATCCTGCGACACCTTCGGTCCGATTGGGCCATGGCTCGTGACCAAGGACGAGATCGCCGATCCGCAAAACCTCGCCATGTGGCTGAAGGTGAACGGCCAGACGATGCAGAACGGCTCGTCGAGGACCATGGTCTACGGGGTCGCATATCTGGTGTCTTATCTCAGCCAGTTCATGTCGCTGCACCCGGGCGATTTCATTTCCACCGGCACGCCGCCGGGCGTCGGCATGGGCTTGAAGCCGCCGCGTTATCTTAAGGCTGGCGATGTCGTCGAACTGGGAATCGAAGGCCTCGGCACGCAGAAGCAGACCTTTGTCGCGGATCGCTGAAGCGGCCCGATCTTTAACGATTGTGAGCGTATCATTTGCCGGGAATCAGATTTTCCGGCATTTCTTTTTGCGTCGCGGATGCCTATGCTGCCTTGCAATAATAAATTAACCTCAATTGAAGTGCCCGCAAACGATGGAAAGAAGTAGATGGCCTGCCTGACGGCGCTGTCCTTTCCGGCAAAAGAAAGGTGGCGCAACTCATGTTTTATCAGCTCTATGAATTGAACCATGCAGCGATGGCGCCGTTCCGCGCTGCCGCTGATGCGATGAGGCTTGTTTATGCCAATCCGCTCAATCCTTTTTCGCAGACGCCGTTTGGCCGCACGTTCGCCGCCAGTCTCGAGATGTTCGAACGCACGACGCGTCGCTACGGCAAGCCGGAGTTTGGACTGAAGGAAACGGTCGTTGGCGGCAACAAGACCAAAGTGCGTGAAGAGATCGTCTGGTCGCGTGCTTTCTGCAATCTCCTGCATTTTGCGCGCACCACGCCTTCGGCCCACCGCGACCCCCGAATCTTGATCGTTGCACCGATGTCCGGTCACTATGCAACGCTGCTTCGCGGTACGGTCGAAGCGCTGCTTCCAAGCGCCGATATCTACATCACCGACTGGGTCGATGCCCGCATGGTGCCGATGACGGAAGGCACCTTCGATTTCGATGACTATGTCGACTATGTCATCGAGATGCTGCACTTTCTCGGCCCCGACACGCATGTCATTGCCGTGTGCCAGCCTTCCGTGCCTGTGCTGGCTGCCGCCGCCGTCATGGAAGAGGCAAACGACCCGTTGTCGCCATCGTCGATGACGCTGATGGGCGGACCAATCGATACCCGCATCAATCCGACAGCGGTCAATAAACTCGCGGAAGAAAGACCGCTTACGTGGTTTGCCGAAAACGTCATCATGAATGTGCCCTGGCCGCAACCAGGCTTCATGCGCCCCGTCTATCCGGGTTTCCTGCAGCTTTCGGGCTTCATGTCGATGAACCTCGACCGGCACGTGGTCGCTCACAAGGAGTTCTTCATGCATCTTGTGAAGAACGATGGGGAGCCTGAAAAGCACCGCGATTTCTACGACGAGTATCTTGCCGTGATGGACCTGACCGCTGAATTCTACCTGCAGACGGTCGACCAGGTGTTCATGAAGCACTCGTTGCCGAAGGGCGAGTTGGTTCATCGTGGCAAGCGCGTCGATCCGGCCGCAATCCGCAATGTCGCGCTGCTGACGGTGGAGGGTGAGAACGACGACATATCCGGTGTGGGCCAGACGAAGGCGGCGCAGACGATCTGTGTCAACATCCCCGACGACATGCGCATGCACTACCTTCAGCCCGACGTCGGCCACTACGGCGTCTTCAACGGATCCCGCTTCCGCCGCGAGATCGCGCCGCGTATCGTCAACTTCGTCCGTGAACACTCTCGTTCAGGAAAACTGAGCGTAAAGCGCGTCATCCGGGGCGGCAAATCCGCCTGAGTTAGGGAATGCTGATTTAACCTTTCCTGTTCAAGGCCTTGTCCGATTTCGCGGGCAATCGTCTTGAAGGGTTGGCCGGCGGTAACCACATCGATTTTCAGCGTTCGGCATTTTGCCGGGCGCAGAAAGCGAGGATACCGCACGATGAACCAGTCAGCATTGCTTCGCCCGGATTGGACTCCGGCTACCGTTGCGTTGATGGTGCTCGGCTTCGTGGTCTTCTGGCCTCTGGGCCTGGCCATGCTTGCCTACATCATCTTCGGCGAGCGCCTTCGCGGTTTCAAGCGCGAAGCGAATAAGGCGACTGACGGCTTCTTTGCCGGCTGCCGCCGTTCGCATGGCCGCTACCGCCCGCATTTTTCGACCGGCAACGTCGCCTTTGACGATTGGCGGAAGGCCGAGCTTGACCGCCTCGAGGAAGAGCGCCGTAAGCTCGATGAAATGCGCGAGGAATTCGACACCTATATGCGCGAGCTTCGCCGCGCCAAGGATCAGGAAGAATTCGACCGTTTCATGCGCGACCGAAAGAATACAAAGCGCCATGACAATGGCCCGGTTGCCGAATTTCAGGCGCCTTAGCGTGTCAGCCAGATGATCAGCAGACCGGCATCGGCGATGCCGGTTTTTCTTTGCCCGGATTTGTTGCGAATCGTATAGAAAAAGCGTTGATGTTTCCGCTCCTTTCCAAGCCGCGACGTACTGCCGCGAGAAAACCTGCTCCGCCCGAAAGGCGGACGCTGGACGTCGCGGGCAGGCTGATGCCGCTCACGATCAAGCAACATGATCGCGCAACCCGTATCACGTTGCGAATCGAGCCGGGCGGCCGGGCGCTGAAAATGACGGTTCCGAAGGGCCTTGCCCAGCGCGAGGTCAACGCCTTTCTCGACCGTCATCAGGGATGGCTGTTGACGAAACTGGCAAAGTTCTCGGTCGACAACACACTGCACGATGGCGGCGAGATCCTGCTGCGCGGCATCAAGCACAGGATCGAGCATACCGGCAGTCTGCGCGGCCTGACCGAGGCACTCATGGTCGGCGACCGTCATGTGCTGAAGGTCAGTGGCCTGCCGGAACATCTTGGCCGCCGGATCGCAGCCTTTCTGAAGAAGGAGGCGCGCTCCGATCTCGAGCGCCTTGCCCACTTCCACGCACGTTCGATCAAGGCGCCGATCAAGTCGATTTCCATGAAGGACACGCGCAGCCGTTGGGGATCGTGCTCGTCGGAAGGAAACTTGAGCTTTTCCTGGCGCATCGTCATGGCGCCGGCCTCGGTGATCGATTATCTGGCGGCCCACGAGGTGGCGCATCTCAGAGAAATGAATCACGGCCCGCATTTTTGGGCGCTTTGCGAAAAGCTCTGCCCGCATATGGAGGACGCGAAATCCTGGCTGAAACGCTACGGAAGCCAGTTACACGCAATCGACTTTGATTGAGCCTTCAGCCGCGGGAAATTAAGCCTTGGTCGCAAATTGGCTCGACTCTTTTGCCTTTTCGTGTCACTTCGCTGCCATGAAACCCGATATCAAAATCTGCGGCCTGAAGAGCGCTGAAGCGATCGAGCGCGCGGTGAGCCGCGGCGCAAGCCATATCGGATTTATCTTCTTCGAGAAAAGCCCTCGATATGTCGAGCCGGACGTTGCCGGAAAGCTTGCCGATCCGATCCGCGGGAAAGCGAAGATCGTCGCCGTCACGGTCGATCCGACCAATGACGAACTCGATGAAATCGTTTCGCTTTTGAAGCCGGACATCATCCAGCTTCACGGCAACGAGAGCCCGGAGCGCGCCTTGACGATAAAGGCCGTCTACGGTGTGGCGATCATGAAGGTCTTCTGCGTTCGCAGCGCCGATGATCTGAAGCGGGTTGACGCTTATATTGGGATAGCCGACCGGTTTCTGTTCGACGCCAAGCCGCCGAAAGGATCGGAACTGCCCGGCGGCAACGGGATTTCCTTCGATTGGAGCCTCCTCGGCCGGCTTGACGATGGCCTGAATTACATGCTTTCCGGTGGGTTGAACAAGGACAACGTCGCCGAAGCGCTGGCGATCTCCAAGGCGCCCGGTCTCGACGTGTCTTCCGGCGTCGAAAGTGCACCTGGCGTGAAGAGCGTTGCCATGATCGATGATTTTTTCGATGCGGTCGCGAAGGCTTGCGAGCCTGAAACGGTCTCAGGGAGTTGAGAGTGAACCAGACGCTAAAACCGAATTCCTTCCGTTCCGGTCCCGATGAGGATGGCCGTTTCGGCATCTACGGCGGCCGTTTCGTCGCCGAAACGCTGATGCCGCTGATCCTCGACCTGCAGGAGGAATGGAACAAGGCGAAGGACGATGCAGAATTCCAGGCGGAATTGAAGCATCTTGGCCGCCACTACATCGGCCGCCCGAGTCCGCTTTATTTCGCTGAGCGCCTGACGGCGGAGCTTGGCGGCGCGAAGATCTATTTCAAGCGCGAAGAACTGAACCATACGGGTTCGCACAAGATCAACAACTGCATCGGCCAGATCCTGCTTGCCAAGCGCATGGGCAAAACGCGCATCATCGCTGAAACCGGTGCGGGCCAGCATGGTGTCGCCTCTGCGACGGTCGCCGCTCGCTTTGGCCTTCCCTGCGTCGTCTATATGGGTGCGACGGACGTCGAGCGTCAGGCACCGAACGTTTTCCGCATGAAGCTGCTTGGCGCCGAGGTGAAGCCGGTGACGGCAGGTCACGGCACGCTGAAGGATGCGATGAACGAAGCGCTGCGCGACTGGGTCACCAATGTCGATGACACCTACTATCTGATCGGCACCGCAGCCGGCCCGCATCCCTATCCGGAGATGGTTCGCGATTTCCAGGCGGTTATCGGCACGGAAGCCAAGGAGCAGATGCTGGAAGCCGAAGGACGACTACCGGATCTCGTCATCGCTGCAGTTGGTGGCGGTTCCAATGCAATTGGCATCTTCCATCCGTTCCTGGACGACGAAGGCGTAAAGATCGTCGGCGTCGAAGCCGGCGGCAAGGGTCTGCAAGGCGATGAGCATTGCGCTTCTATCACGGCCGGCTCGCCGGGCGTCCTTCACGGCAATCGCACGTATCTGCTGCAGGACGGCGATGGTCAGATCAAGGAGGGTCACTCGATTTCGGCCGGCCTCGATTATCCCGGCATCGGCCCGGAGCATTCCTATCTGAACGACATTGGCCGCGTCGAATACGTGCCGATCATGGATCACGAGGCGCTCGATGCTTTCCAGACGCTGACCCGCCTCGAGGGCATCATTCCGGCGCTTGAGCCGTCGCATGCACTGGCCGAAGTCATCAAGCGCGCGCCGAAAATGGGCAAGGACGAGATCATCCTGATGAACCTCTCCGGCCGCGGCGACAAGGACATCTTCACTGTCGGCAAGATTCTGGGAATGGGTGTGTAAGTCATGACCGCACGTATGGATAAACGCTTTGCCGATCTGAAGACCGAAGGCCGCCCGGCGCTCGTAACCTATTTCATGGGCGGCGACCCGGACTACGAGACCTCGCTCGGCATCATGAAGGCGTTGCCGGAAGCCGGTTCCGATGTCATCGAACTCGGCATGCCGTTTTCCGATCCGATGGCCGATGGTCCGGCAATCCAGATGGCTGGCCAGCGCGCGCTAAAGGGCGGACAGACGCTCAAGAAGACGCTGCAGCTGGCAGCCGATTTTCGTAAGAGCGACAACTCGACGCCGATCGTGATGATGGGCTATTACAATCCCATCTACATCTACGGGGTCGAAAAGTTCCTCGACGATGCGCTCGCATCGGGCATCGACGGCTTGATCGTCGTCGATCTTCCGCCGGAAATGGATGACGAGCTTTGCATTCCAGCGATCAGGAAGGGCATCAATTTCATCCGTCTGGCAACGCCGACGACCGATGACAAGCGCCTTCCGACGGTTCTTAAGAACACGTCTGGCTTTGTCTACTACGTTTCCATGAACGGCATCACCGGTTCGGCTCTGCCTGATCCTTCGCTCGTTTCAGGGGCCGTGAAGCGGATCAAGCAGCATACCAGTCTGCCCGTTTGCGTCGGTTTCGGCGTCAAGACCGCCGATCACGCCAAGGTCATCGGCAGCTCCGCCGATGGCGTCGTGGTTGGTACGGCCATCGTCAACCAGGTGGCGACGAGCCTGAGCCGCGACGGAAAGGCCACGGCAGATACAGTCCAGGCGGTGGCCACCCTCGTTCGGGGTCTTTCATCCGGAACGCGTTCGGCGCGCCTTGTTGCTGCCGAATAGTGTTCCCACATTGGCTGTAGTCAATCAGGAGTTTTCGACTTGAACTGGATCACCAACTACGTTCGCCCGCGCATCAATTCAATGCTGGGCCGTCGCGAAGTGCCGGAGAACCTCTGGATCAAGTGCCCGGAAACGGGCGAGATGGTCTTCCACAAGGATTTGGAAGACAACAAGTGGGTTATTCCGGCTTCGGGCTATCACATGAAAATGCCGGCAAAGGCACGTCTTGCCGACCTTTTCGACAACGGTGAATACGAGTCGCTGCCGCAGCCGAAGGTCGCGCAGGATCCGCTGAAATTCCGTGATTCCAAGAAATACACGGATCGCCTCAAGGACAGCCGCCTCAAGACAGAACAGGAAGACACGATCCTTGCTGGCGTCGGCAAGGTTCGTGGCCTGAAGCTCGTCGCCGTCGTGCACGAGTTCAACTTCATGGGAGGTTCGCTCGGCATTGCTGCCGGTGAGGCGATCGTCAGAGCTTTCGAGCGTGCGATTTCCGAAAAGTGCCCGCTCGTCATGTTCCCGGCTTCCGGCGGCGCGCGCATGCAGGAAGGCATCCTTTCGCTGATGCAACTGCCGCGCACGACCGTTGCCGTTGATATGCTGAAGGAAGCTGGCCAGCCGTATATCGTCGTTCTCACTAACCCGACCACGGGCGGCGTAACGGCGTCCTACGCGATGCTGGGCGATCTGCATCTGGCAGAGCCGGGCGCTGAAATCTGCTTCGCCGGCAAGCGCGTCATCGAGCAGACGATCCGCGAGAAGCTCCCGGAAGGCTTCCAGACCTCGGAATACCTGCTCGAACATGGAATGGTCGACATGGTCGTCAAGCGGCATGATATTCCGGAAACGCTTGCGCGTGTGCTGAGCATCTTGACCAGGAAGCCCGCCAACTCGGTTACGGCGAATGGCGGTGCGATCGCAATCGCAGCAAGCGCCTGATAGAAATGAGCCTGCTTGGGCAGGGTGGTGAATGATACCCAGGGGCCAGACTGCAGTGAGTGAAGCAGCGCAGGAGATCGATAAGCTCATGGGATTGCATCCCAAGGGCTTCGATCTTTCCCTCGATCGCATCACCCGCCTTCTCGACGTTCTCGGCAACCCGCACCACCGGCTGCCGCGGGTCATTCACGTTGCCGGAACGAATGGCAAAGGTTCGGTCACGGCCTTTTGCAGGGCATTGCTGGAAGCCGGTGGCTACGGCGTCCATGTCCACACCTCGCCACATCTGGTCAACTGGCATGAGCGTTATCGGATCGGACTTAAGGGCGGTCGGGGCCAGTTTGTCGATGATGCGGTTTTTGCAGAAGCGCTTCGGCGTGTTGCTGAAGCGAATGCCGGCCAGAAAATCACGGTCTTCGAAATCCTGACGGCGGTAACTTTCCTGCTCTTTTCCGAGCATCCGGCCGATGCGGCAATCATCGAGGTCGGCCTCGGCGGACGGTTCGATGCGACAAACGTCATCTCCGATCCGGCCGTTTCGGTCATCATGCCGATCTCGCTTGATCATCAGCCCTATCTCGGCGACCGCGTCGAACTGATTGCGGCTGAAAAGGCCGGCATCATGAAGAGCGGGCATGCCGTGGTGATCGGCCATCAGGAATATGACGCAGTCCTGGATGTCCTGATGTCGACTGCCGAGCGCTTGCATTGCCCAACCGCTGTCTTCGGCCAGGATTACATGGCGCATGAGGAATATGGCCGACTCGTCTATCAGGACGAATTCGGTCTCGCCGATCTGCCGTTGCCACGCCTTCCCGGCCGCCATCAATATGCCAACGCGGCGGCAGCGATCCGCGCCGTCAAGGCAGCAGGTTTTGTCGTCACCGAAGCGATGATGGAAAAGGCCATGAATTCCGTGGAATGGCCCGGCCGTCTTCAACGGCTGACCGATGGCCGCCTTATCCCACACGCCCCGGCCGGTGCCGAAATCTGGGTCGATGGTGGCCATAATCCCGGTGCTGGCGAAGTTATCGCCGAGGCCATGGCAAACTTCGAGGAAAAACAGCCGCGGCCGCTCTACCTCATAACCGGCATGATCAATACCAAGGATCCGGTCGGCTATTTCAGGGCTTTCGTCGGGCTTGCGGAAAAGGTCTTCTGCGTGCCGATCCGTGGCAGCGATGCGATGATCGATCCCGTGATCCTGTCAAATTCTGCCTATGATGCAGGCCTTGTCGCAGAGCCGATGGCCACCGTCGGTGAAGCGTTGGACGCGATCAAGGAGATCCTTGATCCGCAGGCTCCGGCGCCAAGAATACTGATCGGCGGGTCGCTCTATCTCGTCGGCGATGTTCTTGCCGACAACGAGACCCCTCCGAAATGAGAAAAGCCCGGTCGGAACCGGGCTTTTCTGTGAATATGCAATGAATTAAGCGGCGTTCGAAATCCAGCTCGAAAGGGCCGTCTTCGGAGCAGCGCCAACCTTGATATCGGCAACTTCACCAGCCTTGAAAATGGCAAGCGTTGGAATTGAGCGGACGCCGAACTGGGCTGCCAGTTCCGGGTTTTCATCGATATTAAGCTTAGCGACCTTAACCTTGCCGGCGAGCTCGGTTGCAATTTCCTCAAGGCTCGGAGCGATCATCTTGCACGGACCGCACCACTCGGCCCAAAAATCAACGACAACGGGTTCTGCAGATTCCAGAACTTCCGACCGGAAGTTGTTGATATCGACTTTCACGGTAGCCATAGGCTGCTCCTTTAGCGGAATTGACTGTTGATCCACATGTGATGGTGCGGTGCCGAATTTTCAATGTCCGGTATTTCACTTTGTTTTGAGTCCTGCAAGCGCCATTTCGAGCGCGCGCTCGCTCAAAGTATGAACAGCGGCACTCTCGGTATAGACCAGCATGCAGTCGATGCGCTTGCCTGGATAGAGCGGCGCCAGGATTTCGCGGTAGATCGCAAGCTGCGCCTGATGCGCAAAGGGAATATCCGTGGCGGTGGCGGGCGGCACACGATTGGTCTTATAGTCGAGAACGACGACACGGTCATCGAAAACGGCCAAGCGATCGACACGACCGGAAACGGCATAGTGGCGCCCCTTCAAGATGAGCGTCCCCATGATCGAGACTTCGGGCTGCGTGTGTACTGCAAAGACTTCCTGAAGGCTGTCCTCCGAAAGTAGTTTCAGCACCAGATCGACCAGTCGCTGCCGTTCGGTTTCCGGCCAGAAACGTGCAGCACGGCTTGCGTAACGGGCCGCCGCGTCCGCTCTCTCGGCCGGAACGATGTCCGGTAGAGTCTGCAGCATGCGATGGATCAGACGCCCCTTTTCCAACGATCGGTCGGAGCGTGGTGTTTCAGCAAAGAGTGGCGAATGGATCAAGAGATCATCCGCCTCCTCATCGATGATGGTTCCGACCCCGGATGGGCTGAGAGGTCTCGGCAACTGCGGTGGCGGCGAAAGCGGCCTGAGGATGCTGGAGGGCAGCGGCTCGCCTTCGTTCCGCTCTTCCAGCTTATCGGCGCGCTCGAACATGCGGCCTGCTTGCGGCAGACGCCATTTCACGCCGCGCCAGTCACCGTCCGGTCCTTCGAAGGTTGCCGGTGTAACATGCGGGTGGCTGTCTGCCATCGCTGATGTAATCATCATGTGCCAAGTATCGCTGTTTGCCCTGACACCGCGATAACCGCAGACAATCAAACGGTCGGCGGCGCGTGTCATCGCCACATAGAGCAGCCGCCGGTATTCTTCTTCCGCCAGTTTCTGAATTCTTGCGGCATCGGCTTGCGTCATCGAATTGGCAAGGTCGCTGACTGGAACCCAGACAGGTATTGGAGGGGTTTCCGCATCTGTTTCGAGCAGGCGCAGTTTTGGCATGTGGGTATGCGTGAAAGCTTTCGAGCCGCCGTCGACAAGAAAAACGATCGGTGCTTCCAACCCCTTGGAAGCATGCACCGTCATGATCCGGACCTCGTTGCGGCCCTTGTCCTGCTCACGCTTCACCTCGGGCGCTTCGAGTTCCAGCGTTGAGATAAAGGACTGCAGGCCGGGCAGTCCCGAACTTTCGTGATCGAACGTGAAATTGAGGAACTCGTCCAGAATATCGCTGACCTCGGTGCCGAGACGCGCGAGAAACTGACGCCGGCCGCCGTGAACGCCAAGCAGACGCGAGTAGAAATCGTGGACGGACAGGTTTTGCGATTGATGAAGAAGGAGCGTGAGCTTTTCTGCCACGCTCGCAAATCGCTCGTTACCGTCGACTGCAAATTGCCGCAGGTGAGCCCACACGCTTGCATTGTCGCTGCGCAGCGCAGCGAGTGCGAAGATATCATCTTCCGATAGGTCGAACAGCGGGCTCTTGAGCACTGCTGCAAGTGAAAGATCATCCTGGGGCAACAAGAGGAAACGGCCAAGCGCCAGCAAGTCCTGAACGGCGATGTGGCTGGTCAGCCTGAGGCGGTCTGCGCCCGCCACCGGAATATTGTTGCGCCGTTTCAGTGCACGGGTCAGCGCGTTGACAAAGGTATCGCGCTTGCGCACCAGCACCAGGATATCACCGGCTCGGATAAGACGCTCCTTGCCCTTTTCGACGATCGTCTCGTGGCCGACAAGCCGCTCGATGGTATGGGCCATGCGCTTTGCCAGGATCGCAGCTGGCGCGCTTTCGGGCGTTGCGTCAAAGGGCGCCGTCCAGTCTTCGTCCTTGACGGTGGCTTCGGGGGAGATCATCTCCCACAGATCGACGGCACCTGGGTGACCGATGCGGCTAGAGCGGTGAACGACCGGCTCTTCGACGGCGCTGAGGCCTCTGGCGTTTTCGGATGACGTGAAGATATGGTCGACCGCAGCGAGAACGTCGGATGTCGAGCGAAAGGAAAGGGGCAGACGTACGGACGAAAACAGTTGACCGCTTGCCGAAACCCGCCTCCTCGTACGTTCGCTTTCCTCGGAAAAACGCTCCGGGCGCGCGCCCTGGAAGGAATAGATCGATTGTTTCTCGTCGCCGACGGCAAACAGTGTTCGCACCACGGGCCATGCGCTTTCGCCGGAAAAGAAATCTTCCGCCAGCGACTGGATCACGCTCCATTGAATCGGGCTCGTATCCTGCGCTTCATCGACGAGGATATGATCGATACCCTGGTCGAGTTTATAGTGTATCCAGGGCCCGACGCCGCTTTTCGTCAGCAGATCCGCAGTGCGCGTGATGAGATCTTCGAAATCCAGCTGACTGCGCTGCTTTTTCAAGTCCTCATAATCGCGGTTCAGCCGGTCGGCGAGGATAAGGGCTGCATGCGTGGCATTGAACATTCGCATGATCTTGAGGCGGTCGCGGCACGCGACGATATGCGCGCGCGCTTCGGCGATTGCATCTGCAAGCTCAGGTGCATCGGAAAGCATGGCCTTGACGGTGAATTGCGAATCCGACTTAGGTTCGCCCTTCGCCGTCAGGAAAATCTTTTCAAGCAATTCGGCACGTTTTGTTGCGTTCAGCTCGTTGGAAGCCTGCCGCAAGCCATAGGCGACTTCCTGCGCTTTCGAGCCGCCTTTCTGGGCTGCCAATGTCAGGTAAAGATCGAGCGTCAGGCCGAAGAGACCCGGCAGCGGCCAGTATCGCAAGGTGACCTGGGCCTCTGTCTCGTCGGCCGAAAGTTGCAGTTGCCTACGCAGCGTGGTCGCAATCCCGTCTTGTTGCTCAGCGGCGGAAATGAAGCGGCGAATGGCGTTACGGTTGGCGACGATTTCGCCAAGCAGTGTTTCCAACCCGGTTTCGTCACCGAGATTGAGAATATAGGAGAAGGCATCGGCAAGCTCGCAATCCTCTTGGGGTGTGGTGGCAGTCAACAGCGAGCGGCGCGCATCAGCGAGCAACGTCGCTGCGGCACGATCGTCGAGAACCGAGAAGTGTCCTGCTACATTGGCCTCCAGCGGAAACTGATGCAGCAAGGCCTCGCAAAAGGCATGGATGGTCTGGATCTTCAGCCCGCCCGGCGTTTCCAGCGCCTTGGCAAAAAGCCGTCTCGCTTCGGCAAGTTTGTGCCGGTCGGGTGTTTCGCCTTCGATCTGAGTTATCCGGTTTGTCAGTTCCTCGTCCGGAAGCACCGCCCACTCGGCCAAACGTGCAAAGACACGATTCGACATTTCGGATGCGGCCGCCTTGGTATAAGTGAGGCAGAGGATGGCCGAGGGCCGCGCACCGGAAAGCAGAAGGCGGATGACGCGCTGCGTCAGCACATGCGTCTTGCCGGAACCGGCGTTGGCCGAAACCCAGGCTGACCGCGACGGGTCGGAGGCAATAGACTGCTGGATCGTCGTCCAGCTGATCCACATGCCAGGATCGTCGCCCTGCGGAAGTGCGGTCGGATCACTCATCGCCGCCCGCTTCCTCGTTTTCGGCCGTCGACCATTCGGAAACGCGCGCAAGGTGATCGTAATCACCACCGAAATCGAACTGCTGTGCCGGAATCAACCGTGAAGTGAAGCCACGTTCTCCGGATTGCAGAAGCGACACGAACTTGACCAGTTGATCGATTGATTCTTCTGCCAGATCGAGGGCCGATTTTGCTTTGTCGCTTCGAGTGGAAGTTTCATTGTTGACTACATCGGTGTCGAAACGGCTGCCGGGTCGAAGGCGTACATAGATGAGATCCTGCGGTATCAGGCTTCCGACGTCTCGGAAGGCGCCGGCGCTGAGCGCCGCGGCCTCAAGCGCCAATTGCGGATCGAGAAGCGTGCGCGCCTGTGCGGGCGATGGATTGGAGCCGGTCTTGTAGTCGATGATGTCGGCAGCGTTTGGCCCCGTCACATCGATGCGGTCGGCAACCCCTGTCAACCGGATATTGATCGGTTCGAGTTCCACGCCGCCACGCACTTCCGTATACGTCTTGCGGATCGCCGGTCGGCGTTCGGCTTCCCATTCGAGGAACGCGCGCGCCACCTCCCTGAAACGCGGACGCCATACGGCATCAATGTGCGAGGGCAGGTGCTCCATGTCGAAGAGCTCCATCACAATGGTTTCCATTGCTTGGGCGGCTTCCGGTGTACCTGCAGCATGTCCTTCACGAACAAAGCGGTCGATGATCGTGTGATAGAGCGTCCCGCGTTCGGCAGCACCTGGATCGCGATTGAAGGGGTCCACAGGGTCAAGGCGCAAGATGCGCCGGGCATAGATGGCATAAGGATCGCGCCGCAGGCGCCCAACTTCGCTGAAGGAATAGGATTTCGGCTGCAATTCGAGGGGCGGTGCAGGCGATGGGCGTTGGGCTGGTGCTTGGCTCTTGCTCTCGTCCAGCAGGCTTACCCAATGCACGAAGCGCTCGCCGCGTGCTTTCAGTTCCCTTTCGAATGTCTCGCCGCCCAGCGCCAGCAGCCTCTGGAGCCAGCGCGATGCGACCGTCGGCGTCGAGCCTTGCCGCAGCGAGCGCGAATAGATCAGATGCCGTGTTCCGCTCGCCATCACGAAGTCATGGGCCAGTTGGCCGATGCGCCGCTCCGGCGGCTCGAGGCCGATTTCCGTCTTCATCGTGCGCGAGATGAAGGGATTGTTGGCCGTTTGGCCCGGCCAGGAGCCTTCATTCAGTCCGCCCAGGATCAGCGTGTCGACGCTTTGCAGACGCGCCTCCAGCGTGCCGAAGATGAAGACCCTTGGATGGCTGAGAGCACGAGGCTTGACCGCCTGCCCGGCCGAAAGCGCCGCCATGATATCGATCCATTGCGGTCCATCGGCTTCGATCTGGCCCTCCGTCTCGATCACCTCACCGAGCAGGCTTGCAAGCGAATCGCCCGCTTCACCGGCCCAGAGATTGGCGAGGTTGCCGCATTCATCGACTGCCACGGCTTCGAGCGCGCGTCCAGTCCGCTCCGCCCAATCGCAAAGCCTGAAGCAGGCCGTCAGTCCACGGCCATCCGGCCGATGGCGCACGAGCGCGGATGCCAGGGGTTCGGTGGCGTTCGAAATCCGCCGAGCAAGATTGCGCGCCAGCTCCACCGCTTCTGCCGGCAGCGACCTGCGCCAATTCGGCGCGTGTCTGTCCCCTGCCTGCTCTGAAAGTTGATGCTCCAGCAGGGGCTCCAACGCGCTGATATCGACTTCGGCAACACCGCCACGCAGGGCGAGCAGTTCTAGTGCCTCGGCAGCTTGCATGAGCGTGCCTCGTTCGAGGCCGAAGCGAGCCAGGGGATGCTTGAGCAATGCTACGATTGTGACCGGATCGCCGGGCCGCAGTGTTGCCTCGAGGAGCAGTTGAAGGAGCGTTCCCTGCAACATAGCCGCAAGGGGCGTACCGGCCGAATCGTCGGCCAGGATGCCGAAACGGGAAAGCTCTGCCATCACGCGCCGGGCGAGATTGCGGTCGGGTGTGATGAGCGCTGTCTGGCTGTCGCCGTTTCGTCCCGGCCGATCCAGTGCCAGCCGCAAGGCTATGGCGATCGCCGTCGCTTCTTCGCGCTCGTTTGCGGCTTCGATCAGCGAGACATCGGCAAAGGCAGCCGCCAGTGCATCGTCCGGCAGTCCTGTCTTCCATTCGCCCCAATCGCTCGTCGCTTCCGCTGCAGCGAGCGCACGGGAAAGAATGTCTGCGCGGCGATGCAGATCTTGTTCCACCTGCCCAATTGCAACGACGTCGCCGCGCGTGAGGTTCAGCCGTTTGAGGAGGGACGAAAGACCGTATTGCGGGTGGCTTCGGCTGGCGGCGTTGGCCCGCTCAAAAGCGGTGATCTCCGGCGCGACCATCTGCCAATGCGCCTCCGGCATCGATAGATCGAGGCCCGGAAGCACGATCACGCCCTCAGGCAGGTTGGCGACGGCGGCGATGAGGTCGGCGGTTGCCGGCATCGAGCCGGTGGACCCGGCAATAATAATCGGTCCGGCAGGTTTTGCCGTTGCGAGCCGGTTGGCTTCCGCACGCAGGATCGCATTGCGATGCCGTGCCGGCGACGATTTTCCGAGTTCGGCAAGCCGTTCCGGCCAGAAGGCGATGGCGATCTGCAGAAATTCGGCCGTCAACTGCCACCACAGAGCATAATCTTCGGCATCGAGTTTCGTGAGTTCCGACCACTCGCGATCCTCGGTCTCGATGGAATCGATCAGTTCGGCAAGATTGCGTGCGAGCCAGATCGCGTCTGCCGGGCTCGCCGGCGCAGCCAATGGCGAATCGGCGTGGATACGCCGCACGATCTCCGGCAGCCTGTTGCGCCAGGCGAGGATGAGGCGGGCAAGCTCGAGCAGACGCGCGGTATTCGACAGCGGCTGCGCGAGATCGAGCGTTGCAGGCAGCGCCTCCTCGAAATAGCCGCTGTCGTCATCCGTCTCGCCGAGCGGCCGGATAACCGGTAGGATCGCCGAACGGCCGCCGAGAAGGTCGACGAACTCCGAACGCAGCACGCGGGCGGCGCGTCGCGTTGGCAGGTAGATGGTTACTTTGGAGAGCGAAAGCGGATCGTTCGGATCGTGCCGGAAGAGCGGCGTCAGTTCCCCATGGCAGAGTGTTGCGGCAAGCGTCTTGAGAAAAGGCAGACCTGCCGGGATCGTCAGAACGCGAGGCTCGTGCCTTATTGCCATCCGTTACACAAACGTCCGGAAGCGCCGGATCGTTTCCTCCGCTTGGCCGATCGCCTCCGGCGTGCCGACCGTGAGCCAATGGCCCTCGAGCATCATGCCGAAAAGCCGTCCGCGCTCGATCGCCTTGTCGAAATAGATGTTGAAATTGAACGGGTCATCGGCGGGAGCATCGTCCAGAAACGATGTGTCCATGACGATTGCGCCCGCATAGACGACGGGATTCGGCCCCTTTTCACGATAGCGGGTAAGCCTGCCATCCGGGGCGAGGTTGAAATCGTTCTTGCCATTGTGGCCTGTCGTATCCGCGAGTCTGACGCACAGCATGGCCATATCCATGCGGTTCGAATCGAAGAAGCCGGCTAATCGTCGAAGATTGCTCGGCCGGTCGGGCCGTTCACCGATCCAGAAAAGATCGGCATTGGTGACGAAAACCGTACCGCGAGCGAGGAGCTTGAGCCCTTTTGCCAGGCCGCCGCCACTGTTCATCAGTTGATCGCGTTCGTCGGAAATGATGACATCGAGCGCCCTGTAGGAATTGAGATGTGCGAGCATCTGGTCAGCGAAATGATGGACGTTGACGACCGCCTTCTCAACGCCTGCCTCCGCAAGCGAATCCAGTGCATAGTCGATCATCGGTTTACCGTCGATTTTCACCAGCGGCTTCGGGATTGTATCGGTAATTGGGCGCATGCGGGTGCCAAGGCCGGCGGCAAGCACCATAGCTTGTTTGATGGTCATCTCATCCCGAACTTATGATTCGCTCTAATCTATTCCAGCCCTTGCGCACCAATCGCGCAAGGGGGCAAGCGCTTCATGTTCAAGCGCCACTTTGAGATAGGAGAGCGTGCGGGGCATGTGTTTCGTATAGCCGGGCTTTCCGTCGCGCTGCAACAGCCGCACCCAGAGACCGGCAAGCTTGCAGTTACGCTGAGCCGACATGATCGCAAAGCTTTTCAGGAAACCGGCTTCGTCAAAGTTACCCTGTGCGCGGCGACAAGCCAGATAGTCGTCCATGAGCTGCCTGAACAGGTCAGGTTCGATGGTGACGCGGGCATCCTGCACGATGGATGCAAGATCATAGGCGGTCGGGCCAATCATGGCGTCCTGAAAATCGATGAGGCCGACCTTCTGGATGCCTTTCTCTTTCTCGCGCCAGATGATGTTTGGGGAATGGAAGTCGCGGAGCAACAGATTCTGTTCCGCCGATGCGAGTTCATCGATGAGCCTGTCCCAGATCGCCAGATATTCCTCACGCTCGCCATCGCCTGGAGCTTCACCGCGCTTCCATAGGAGATACCAGTCGAGAACAAGGCGCACTTCCATCTTCATGGCTGTGCGGTCAAAATCGGGAATGTGGTGGATGTGGCTATCGGTGACGCGGATATCCTGCGGAATCTTCATCCCGTGCAGGTGCGCAAGACAGGCGACACTCTGCCGGTAACGCGAGGCGATGGGGTTGAAGCCCTCATCGAGAACGCCATCGCTGCCGAGATCTTCGATCAGCAGAATGCCCTGTCCATAGTCGACCTCGTAGATCTCTGGCGCTGCAAAGCCTCTTTGACGCAGCATGTTGGCAATTGCAACGAAGGGATAGGCATTCTCGGCAATATGGGCAACCTTGGGATAGGGCTTTCCATCAAGTACCGCCGGTCCCTCGGGAAGCGGCGGCCAATCCATCAGTATCTTGCGGTCCTGGCCATGCGGATAGACCGCTTCGTAGGCGCGAAGCGAGGCATCACCCGTCAGGAAGCGGCGTTTTGCAGTCGGATGCCCGGCTTTCGCCAGAAACTCGCGGATTGCGACAACGCGGCGGATCCTGTGCATCTGTCTTGGCGGCGCGACAATCGTTGCGAGCCGGCCACTGCCTTCGTGCTCAAGCTTCATCACGATGCGATCGGCAGGCAATTCGTCTCCTGCCATTTCGGGCCATTCGACAAGGCAAATACCATTTTGAAGCGCTTCGTCGAAGCCGAGTTCCTCCAACTCCGCACCATCAGCGAGGCGGTAGAGATCGAAATGCGAGACCGGAATCCGCAAATCGTAGGATTGAACCAGCGTAAAGGTCGGGCTCGGGACCTCAAGAAGCTCGTCATCCGCCATGGCGCGCAGGAACGCACGGGCAAGGGATGATTTTCCAGCGCCGAGATCTCCGGAAAGTGCCAAACAATCGCCAGTCTTCAGCGCGAGCGCCAAATCTTCTCCAAGGCGGATCGTTGCCGCCTCGTCTTCCAGGAAAAGCGAGATTGTGCCGTCCTTCGTGATCATTCTGCTGCTGCGACGGAATGCGGCAGGTCGACCGAGGGAATCCGGCAAATAACCTTCGTGCCTTTGCCAGGCTGGCTATCGATCGAAACCCTGCCGTTATGTAGGCTGACGAAACTGTCAACGATCGAAAGGCCAAGGCCTGCACCGCCGCGCTTGCCGCTCTTTGCTCCCGTCGCAAAACGATCGAAGACCGTCGAGATCATTTCCTGCGGAATGCCGGGGCCGCGGTCGCTGACGGAGAAGACGAAGTCGGTGTCCTCGCGATGGCATTCGAGTGAAATCGCCGCACCTTCCGGCGAGAAATTCGCAGCATTGGAAAGCAGCTTCAGCAGGATCTGTTTCAAACGCTGGGGATCGGCGACGATCGAGCCAAGATAGGCAGGCGCTGTGATCTCCAGCGTCACGCCGCTTTCCTGCAGCCGGTTGGCGATGTCGATGGAGACATCATCGAGAAGATCGTTGAGATCGATTTCCGAATAGTTGAGCCTCATAATGCCGGCATCGACGGTGGCGAGATCGAGAATATCGTTGACCAGCGTCAGCAGTACGGACGAGGAGGTCGAAATGTGGTCGATATACTCGGCCTGACGCTCGTTCAGGGGTCCGACACTGGGGCTGCGCAAAAGATCGGCAAAACCGATGATATTGGTCAGTGGTGAGCGCAGCTCGTAGGAGACATGCTGGACGAAATCGTTTTTCAGCTCGTCGGCCTTGCGCAGCGCCTCGTTCTTCTCGGTCAGCGCACGCTCTGCGCGGACGCTGTCGGTCATGTTGACGAACGTCAGCATCGTCTGGGCGTTCGGCAGCGGAATGACGGCGTAGTCCAGCACAAGGCCAGAGAGCAATTCCAGTGTTCCTTGGCTGGAACGGCGTTCGTCATCGAAGCTGGTAATCAGCTCCGCAAAGGTCTTCCAGCCGTCAGGCCGGTCATAGGACGGTAGGCACGTTTCGGCAATCGCACGAATATGCGTTCCTGGCTTGGCCTCGGCTTCGGTAATTCCCCAAAGCATACGGAAGGCCGGGTTGGAAAGGCGAATACGGCCGTCTGCGCCGAAAACGGCGACGCCTTCGGACAGATGGTCGATCGTTTCGCCTTGGACCCTGACCAGCGTGTTGTATCTCGTTTCGAGAGCGACCTGTTCGGTCAAGTTCTCGAAAACCCAGGTTGCGCCGCCTTGTGGATGTGCGGTCGCAAAGACCCGCAGCGTCTGACCGTTCGGCAAATGCCAGAGGTCCGTTTGCGTATCGAGTGCCCGATAGACGGAAAGTGCTGTTTCCTTCCAGCTTTTCCAGTTGAGCTGATCGGGAAGTTTTTTTGCGGCGCGCAAACGCTCCAGCAACTCGGCGTTGTCGGGCTTGCTTTCGAGAAAAGCGATATCGAGCTCCCACAGCGCGACGAAGGCCTGATTATAAAACTGCAAACGCCGCTCGCCATCGAAGATTGCAACAGGCGTCGCAAGATGGTCCAGTGTCTCGGCATGGCTCTTCAGGGTCCGCTCGAGCTCGGCGCGGACGGAGGCTGCTTCAGAAACGTCGATCGCGATGCCCGCCGAACCGCTTGGCAGCTTCACGTCAACGACGTCGAAGAAGGTGCGATTGCCACGCACGACCGTCGAAATCTTGTCGTGGAAAGGTGATTCGGGCGTCGCCGCAACGCGAATGTGTTCGCGAGCGACCGTCGTGAGGAATTCCCGCCCTTCGTTGACCGCGTGCTGCGGCGACTTCGCCTCGACCGCATCGCCATAGGCCTGATTGACCCAGGTGAGGCGACCTTCGGTATCGCGCTGCCAGGCGGGCAGGTCGATCGCATCGAGCAGGTTCTGGAAGGCCGAGATCGAAGACATCAGCCGGTCGCGCTCGATCTTCAACTCGGCAAGCTCGGCACGGAGATTGTTGAGCGCCACGAAACGCACGAAGGCGCGGCCACCGGAAACCCGGCCTTGCGCCTCGAGGATCTCTTCGCGAGCGGTTTCGACAACCATGTCGAAGCTTTGAGCAGCGCCACGCAGACGATCAATCGCTCTTTCAAGCTCTGTGGCGGAACGGGGTTTCAGCCAGAGGCCGAACGCCAGGAATTCGCTGTCCTGGGGCGCACCGGTTTCGGCCGGGAGCTGGCCAAGCAGTTCCGGCCGCTCATTGCCGTCCCAGACGACGATGCGGCGGTTCTTGTCGGCGATCAGCGCCTGGTATTGCGAAATACGCTGATGGGCGTCGGAGAGGGCGGAGCGGATTTCACGGCTTTCGCTTTCAAGATTGCCGCGCTGGCGCACGAGCCAGAGTGTCGAAAGCAGGGCCGCGGAAATGACGCCGATCACGACGGAAAAGCCGACGACCTGCGACGACGTGAAAAGATGTGCGGATGCCGCAGCTTCGGATTCGACCTGGGCGAGGACCGGCTGCGCCAGCGCCGCGATTGCAGTTCCGCCTGCGCAAATTCTTGCGAGCCGTGTCAGTGACCCAGCGCTCTGCTTCGCGCCTTTCCCCTTCGGCGCAAGAGCATGTTCTTGGCCTGCCTCGTTAGAACGGATATCGGGCCAAGCGCCCTCGTCCGCCTGTCCCGGCAGGCTGTGATTCATTTCCGACATCAGCGGTATGTCTCCGTCCTTCAATGTGCCGCATTACGACAAGACATCCCATTTTCGGGCAAACCGGAGGACTCCGCGCCACGAATCGAGTTCTAGAACAATACTTCGGAAGGGAATCGGCGGGAAGGTGGGCGCCAAAAAATAGGGATGCAGCATTTGTCAATGCGGCACCCCCAAGATGTTGTGGATATTGTTGCCGAGATTAATATCTGTAGTGGTCGGACTTGAAAGGACCCTTCGGCGAAACGCCGATATAGGCGGCCTGTTCTTCAGAAAGCTGCGTCAGTTTCACGCCAAGCTTGTCGAGGTGCAGGCGCGCGACCTTTTCGTCGAGATGCTTCGGCAGAATATAGACCTTGTTTTCATACTGGCCAGGCTTGGTGAAGAGCTCGATCTGCGCCAGCGTCTGGTTGGTGAAGGAGGCCGACATCACGAAGGATGGATGGCCCGTTGCGTTGCCGAGGTTGAGCAGGCGGCCCTCCGAGAGAAGAATAATGCGATTGCCCTTCGGAAACTCGATCAGATCGACCTGCGGCTTTACATTCGTCCACTTGAGGTTACGCAGTGCCGCGACTTCGATTTCGTTGTCGAAGTGGCCGATATTGCCGACGATCGCCATGTCCTTCATCTGACGCATATGATCGATGCGGATGACGTCCTTGTTCCCGGTCGTGGTGACGAAGATATCAGCCGACGAGACGACGTCCTCGAGCAGCACGACTTCGTAACCGTCCATTGCTGCCTGCAGCGCGCAGATCGGGTCGGCTTCCGTGACCTTGACGCGGGCGCCGGCGCCGGAAAGCGATGCCGCCGAACCCTTGCCGACGTCGCCATAGCCGCAGACGACGGCAACTTTGCCGGCCATCATGACATCGGTGGCGCGACGGATGCCGTCAACCAGCGATTCCTTGCAGCCATACTTGTTGTCGAATTTCGACTTGGTGACCGAATCGTTGACGTTGATCGCCGGGAAGGGAAGCAGACCCTTCTGGCTGAGCTGATAGAGGCGGTTTACCCCGGTAGTGGTTTCTTCGGTGACGCCCTTGATCGCATCACGCTGCTTGGTGAACCAGCCTGGTGAAGCGGCAAGCCGCTTCTTGATCTGTGCGAAGAGGATCTCTTCTTCTTCGGAATGCGGGTGCGAGAGCACGTCTTCGCCGGCTTCGGCGCGCGCGCCGAGCAGGATGTACATGGTGGCATCGCCGCCATCGTCGAGGATCATGTTCGAAAGGCCGCCATCGGCCCATTGAAAGATCTTATCGGTGTAGACCCAGTAGTCCTCGAGCGACTCGCCCTTGACGGCAAAAACCGGTACGCCGGATGCGGCGATTGCGGCAGCAGCATGATCCTGGGTCGAAAAGATGTTGCACGAAGCCCAGCGTACTTCTGCGCCGAGCGCCGCGAGCGTTTCGATCAGAACTGCCGTCTGGATCGTCATGTGCAGCGAGCCGGTGATGCGCGCGCCCTTCAATGGCTTTGACGCGCCGAATTCGGAACGACAAGACATGAGGCCCGGCATTTCGGTTTCGGCGATCGAAATTTCCTTGCGTCCGAAATCCGCCAGACCGATATCGGCGACGACATAATCTTTTTCAGTGCTCATTGAGGTCTCCAGCTGAAAAGCGTCTCATTAATCAGCGCGCAGTTGGCGCGATAGCTCGAACGCGTGCATTGACGCACGGCCATGCCGCCGTGTAGCAGGCTTCGCAGCTGATGGCAACAAGGATATAAAGAAGTCTTTATATGTTTATATGAGGCCCGGAAGGCTCACATTTCCTCGCCGAACTTGTCCTGGACCAACCGATCCAATGCATTCAGCGCTTCGGCGGCCTGGTTGCCGCTCGCGGAAACGAGAACGGTCGTGCCCGGGCTCGCGGCAAGCATCATCAGGCCCATGATCGAAGTGCCGCCCACCGTCATTCCGTCCTTGGACACGGTAACGGCAGCGTCGAATTTTTCGACCATCTGGACGAATTTGGCAGAGGCGCGCGCGTGAAGGCCGCGCTTGTTGACGATGAGCAGTTCCCGGGAAAACGAGGTCGTGGCGGAACTGGTGTTCATCATTTGCCACTCAGAACGCGGCTGGCGACATTGATGTATTTCCGACCGGCCTCCGACGCTTCGATGAGCGCCTTTTCCATGTTGTTTTCGCCACGCACGCCGGCAAGCTTGATCAGCATCGGCAAGTTCATACCGGCAATCACTTCGGTATGACCGCTGCTCATGACCGAAATAGCGAGATTGGAAGGAGTACCCCCGAACATATCGGTCAGGATGACGACGCCGTGACCATCGTCGGCGCCAGAGACCGCCTGCAGGATATCCTGCCGTCTCTGATCCATATCGTCTTCGGGGCCGATGCAGACCGTCTCGATAAATTTCTGAGGACCGACGACATGCTCTACAGCATGACGAAACTCTTCAGCCAGCTTGCCATGAGTGACAAGCACAAGTCCGATCATGATTTAACTGCTCCCAATGGCATATAAAACGGTGGCCCCAATATCGCAACGCAGCAATCGCGTCCACCGGTGGGGGCACATCTTGGCCATCAAAAGCCGAAGTGCAAGATAAAAATGCAGACATATGGGGCGAATCCGCCTGTGCAGCAGGCATTATCGGCCGATGTCCGGCGCCTTTGCCATCAGAATCGCGAGAGGCACGGGAGCGTTTGGCAGCAAGCGCAGAGCCGGCAGCAGAAAGCCTTCTGCGAATTGCGCGACGTCGTGGTCAGGCGGCAGACGGTTTTCGCCCGACGGGCTGCCGGGCAGCACTGCATAGTGCATCGGGGCGAACGGAACGCTCCTGCACTTTACGATGCCGGTACCGCGCAGCTCGATCAAACCAGAGATTGCGGAAGGACGTTCAGCGATCATCTGTCCGTCGCGTTTCGACAGGAATACCTGATCGTCGGCGACGAGTGAGGCGGGCAGCCCCATTCGTTCGGCTTCCGTGAGACAGGTGAATGCCAGCATGGATTTACCCCAGCCGGAGGGGCCAACAAAGAGCAGGCCGGTCTTGTTGACGACGATCGCCGTGGCATTGATGTTGAAGGCTGCGCCCGTCATGATGACACCGAGACTGCGGGCAGGGCGAGGATGAAGCGGGCGCCAAGCACTTCTGCCGTTTCTGCGTCGATGATGTTTTCGGCACGCAACGAGCCGCCGTGCGCTTCCGCGATCTGCCGGCTGATCGACAGGCCAAGACCGGAATTTTGCCCGAACCCTTCTGACTCGGGCCGGTCGGTGTAGAAGCGCTCGAAGATGCGGTCGATATTTTCAGCCTGGATGCCTGGACCATTGTCTTCGATGTAGACGATGCAGCGCGATCGTGTGCGGAACAGCCGCACGGTGATCTTGCCGCCTTCATCGGGAACGAACGAGCGAGCATTCTCGATCAGGTTGGTGATGATCTGGCCGATGCGCAGGTCATGACCATTGACGACGAAGCGCGTCTTGACGCCGGGCTTGCGTTCGATCGCGAGCTCGATCTGCACCTCTTTGTTCTTGTGGCGAATCTGCCTCGAAACCTCGACGAGATCGCTGAGGAATAGCTCGAGATCGACCGACCGGGCGTCGACACGGGCAAGTTCGGCATCGAGGCGCGAGGCGTCGGAGATATCGCTGATGAGACGATCGAGGCGGCGGACGTCATGCTGGATCACATCCATCAGTCGCCTCTTTGAATCGTCCGACTTGGCAAGCGGCAGCGTTTCCACCGCGCTGCGAAGCGAAGTCAGCGGGTTCTTGAGTTCGTGGCTGACATCGGCGGCAAAACTCTCGATCGCATCGATCCTGTCGTAAAGTGCGGTGGTCATCTCGCGGAGCGCGATCGAAAGGTTGCCGATCTCGTCCTGGCGAGCGGAGAAATCCGGAATTTCCTCGCGCTCCTTTGCGCCGCGCCGGACGCGGATCGCCGCTGCCGAGAGACGGCGAAGCGGATTGGCGATGGTCGATGAAAGAACCAGCGACAACAGAACGTTGACGAGTGTCGCCACACCGAAGACTCGCATGATCGCCAAGCGTTCGGCATGGACGATGTTGTCGATGTCGCCGGCCTGGGTCGAAAGCAGCAGAACGCCGAGAACGGCGCGAAAACGCTGGATCGGGACAGCGACGGAGACGATGAGCGCGCCCTTGTCAGTCGTGCGTACGACGGCGCCGCGCACTCCCGTCAACGCATTCATGACTTCAGGATAGATCGAACCGTCGCCACCTGGCGCTTCCTTGTAGACCGGCAGATTCCCAGGCTGGAGTGCTTTGTTGAAAAGCGTTGTAAGCCATTCAGCCCAAGTCTGCTTCTCTTCCTCCACCGGCGGCAGATCGAAGCGCAAGACCTGGCCTCGCGAGTAGAGATGGCGGGAATCGAGAAGCAAGTTGGCATCGGCATCAAAGATGCGGGCGCGCGTACGCGTGGGCGAAATCAGCCGCCTGAGAACCGGTGCCACCTTTTCCGGATCGATCGGGAACTCGAGATCTTCGTCATTGGGCACGGGCGTAATGCTCTGCCCGGCCTGCAGCTCGAGAAGCTTCTGCGGATCGATGGTGATCGAGTTCGTATCGACGGAGGCTGATGCCGAAACCGCACCGGCGATGATTTCGCCCTGCGTGAGCAAGCTTTCGACGCGGGCGTCGATCAGGCCCTCACGAAACTGGTTGAGGTAAAGAATGCCGCCGACGAGGACGAGCAGTGCTGCGAGATTGAAGAAGAGGATGCGGCGCGTCAGGCTCGAAAAGACCGCATTGCCGAAGATGCGGCGGATGATGGTGAAGGGATGCGACCAGCGCCTTCCCCTGACACGGCGGCCGCTCAAGCCTTCCGCATCGTCCAGATCCCTTTCCTGCACCAACTGTGCCAACGACAGGCCCTTTCGGAGGGCGTGGCGGTATCCCGCCTCAGCCCTCGACAACACTCATGCGCCGCGCCGACAGGCGTCAGGCTGCTTCGCGGAAGCGGTATCCCACTCCGTAAAGCGTTTCAATCATATCAAAGTCGGTATCGACCATCTTGAATTTCTTGCGAAGCCGCTTGATGTGGCTGTCGATGGTCCGGTCGTCGACATAGACCTGTTCGTCATAGGCCGCGTCCATCAGCGCGTCTCGGCTTTTCACAACGCCCGGCCGCTGTGCGAGCGAGTGAAGGATCAGGAACTCGGTTACCGTCAGCGTTACAGGTTCGCCCTTCCATGTGCAGGTATGGCGTTCCTGGTCCATGACAAGCTGGCCGCGTTCGAGTGAGCGCGCAAGCTGGGCAGCGCCCGTTTTTGGCGCGGCGCCAGCACCGGCAACCGTTGTTGTTTCCCGGCTGGAAGCGCGGCGAAGGACGGCGCGCACCCGTTCGACGAGCAGTCGCTGGGAGAATGGCTTCGTGATGAAGTCATCTGCGCCCATCTTCAGGCCGAAGAGTTCGTCGATCTCCTCGTCCTTTGAGGTGAGGAAAATCACCGGCATGTCGGATTTCTGCCGCAAACGGCGCAAGAGCTCCATTCCATCCATGCGCGGCATCTTGATATCGAAGATAGCCAGTTGCGGCGGGCGGGCGATAAGGCCATCGAGGGCCGAGGCGCCATCCGTATAGGTTTCGACCTTGTATCCTTCGGCTTCCAGTGCGATCGACACGGAAGTGAGGATGTTGCGGTCGTCGTCAACGAGCGCGATTGTCGCCATTGTATTCGTCTCCGTCATCTATGCGCATCTCCCGGAATGTTCGATGTCCCCAGGCCGGCCCTACGACCGGATGCGCTTATGGGGGATAAAGGTGGAACAAATTGTGGCAAAGATAAAGGGCAGGCTTTGCTGCAATGTGCCAATGGTGGTCGCACGTGGCGCGGAAAAAACCGCTTCAGAACGCTGAATTCAAACGATTTAAAATACACCAAAGAAATTTAAATCGATTAATTGTTTGATATCATTATATTTTCGCCATTCTGCGGTATTGCTTTTTAAAATTGGCCACTTTAGTTTTGCTCTTGGTTTTAACGGCGGGAGCCTTGGACGAAAGGAATAGCCATGGAGACGTTCGGAATTCACAACCCGGCGATAGCGCTGGCGACGATTGGTTTGGGACGGGCAAAGAGCGTCCGCTATAACCTCACCGCCGCCTCCCTTTATGAAGAAGCGATTCGCCGCGGTGAAGCCGAACTGACGGCTGAAGGCGCCCTTCGTGCATTGACTGGACAACATACCGGCCGATCGCCGCGCGACAAATTCGTCGTTCGCGACGCCAATACCGACGGCGAAATCTGGTGGGACAACAACAAGCCGATGTCGCCGGAGCATTTTGGCTTGCTGCATCAAGACATGCTGGCCCATGCCGCCGGCAAGGAGCTTTTCGCCCAGGACCTGATCGGCGGCGCCGACAAGAACTACTCTTTGCCGACGCGTGTGGTGACGGAATTTGCCTGGCACTCGCTTTTCATCCGCAATCTCCTGATCCGTCCGGAGCTTTCTGCCCTTGCATCCTTCGTGCCGAAACTGACGATCATCGATCTGCCGAGCTTCAAGGCCGATCCGCAGCGTCACGGCTGCCGCAGCGAGACCGTAATTGCATGCGACCTCGCAAACGGGCTCGTGCTGATCGGCGGCACATCCTATGCTGGCGAGATGAAGAAATCCGTCTTCACGGTACTCAACTACCTGCTGCCGGCAAAGGGTGTCATGCCGATGCATTGCTCGGCGAACGTCGGCCCGGATGGTGATGCCGCGGTTTTCTTCGGCCTCTCCGGCACCGGCAAGACGACGCTGTCGGCTGACCCGTCGCGCACCCTGATCGGAGACGACGAGCATGGCTGGGGCGAAAACGGCATCTTCAACTTCGAAGGCGGCTGCTATGCCAAGACGATCCGCCTTTCGGCGGATGCGGAGCCGGAAATCTACGCGACAACGCAGCGTTTCGGCACGGTGCTGGAAAACGTCGTGCTCAACGAATTGCGCCAGCCCGATTTCGACGATGGCTCATTGACGGAAAACACGCGCTGCGCCTATCCGCTCAATTTCATTCCCAATGCCTCCAAGACGGGCCTTGCCGCTCATCCGAAGACGATTATCATGCTGACGGCCGATGCGTTCGGCGTTATGCCGCCGATCGCGCGTCTGACGCCGGATCAGGCTATGTATCACTTCCTTTCCGGCTACACCGCAAAGGTCGCGGGCACGGAAAAGGGAGTGACGGAACCGGAAGCGACATTCTCGACCTGCTTCGGTGCACCGTTCATGCCGCGTCATCCGGCCGAATACGGCAACTTGCTGAAAGAACTCATTCATCGCCACGGTGTTGAATGCTGGCTTGTCAATACCGGTTGGACGGGTGGTGCCTATGGCACTGGCAAGCGAATGCCGATCAAGGCCACGCGTGCTTTGCTGTCGGCAGCGCTCTCCGGCGAGCTCGCCAAGGCAGATTTCCGCATTGATCCGAATTTCGGTTTCGCGGTGCCGGTTACCGTCGCTGGCGTCGAAACCAGTATTCTCGATCCGCGCTCTACGTGGGCCAACGGTGGAGCCTATGATATTCAGGCAGAAAAGCTCGTCTCCATGTTCATTTCGAACTTCGCGAAGTTTGAGGCCCATGTGGACGGCGGCGTGCGCGATGCGGCACCCGGCATCAGGGCTGCGGCCGAATAGCCTCTAAAAGATTGATGATTCACGTGAAACCCGGCCCATTGCGCCGGGTTTTTGCGTGTTTTAAATTTCCCCCGGATATGAGATAGAAGCCGCATGGCCAGCGACGCGCTCTATATCAACGACGGGATCACCATCGCTGGATGGGAATTGACGGAACAATTCGTTCTGGCTGGCGGTCCCGGCGGTCAGAATGTCAACAAGGTTTCGACCGCCGTCCAGCTGTTCTTCAATATCGCGAATTCACCTTCGCTTCCCGATCGCGTCAAGACCAATGCCATGAAGCTCGCTGGCAAACGCATGTCGAAAGAGGGCGTGCTGATGATCGAGGCAAGCCGATTTCGCAGCCAGGATCGCAACCGCGAGGATGCGCGAGAACGCCTCAAGGAGCTGATTCTTGAGGCTGCAAAGCCTCCACCGCCGCCGCGCAAGAAGACGAGACCGACCAAAGGCTCGATCGAGCGCCGTCTGAAGGAAAAATCCGGTCGCTCCGAAGTGAAGAAGATGCGCGGCCGTCCCGGTGGAGAATGAGATGCCGGAGCTTGCGAACGGCGTTCGTCACTTTTCTGAGTATCTGGGCCGCGCCCAGCAGGAAGCGCTCGTCGAAATGGCTCGCTCCATTGTCGCTGAAGCTTCGCTTTTCGTGCCAGTGATGCCGAAGACGGGCAAACCCATGTCTGTCCGGATGACCAATTGCGGTCCACTGGGCTGGGTCACCGACAAGGAGCGCGGCTACCGCTATCAATCGACGCATCCCGTCACCGGCAGGCCATGGCCGGCAATGCCCGACGTCCTGCTCCACATATGGAATGATGTGTCACACTTTGAAAAACCGCCGCAGGCTTGCCTGATCAATTTCTATTCAGACGACGCGAGAATGGGTCTGCATCAAGACCGGGACGAACAGGATTTGAAGGCGCCGGTGGTCTCGATTTCCCTTGGCAACAGTTGTCTTTTCCGCATCGGCGGGCTTTCCCGCACAGACCGCACGCAGTCCGTCAAACTTGCCAGTGGCGATATCGTGGTGCTTGGGGGCGAAGGGCGTCTATGCTTTCACGGCGTCGACCGCATCTATCCGGCGACTTCGACGCTGCTCAAGAATGGCGGCCGGATCAATCTGACGTTAAGGCGTGTAGGCCCGTGAATCCGGCTAAAGCTTCCTCAGGGCGACCTGCTCGATGAGGTGGTTTTCGCCCTTACGCAGGATCAGATCAGCCCTTGGGCGGGTCGGCAGGATGTTCTGCCGGAGATTCTTCAGGTTGATGTTGGCCCAGAGCCCTTCGGCGATCGAAAGCGCTTCGTTCTCGCTGATGGAGGCGTATCGATGGAAATAGGAATTCGGATCGCGGAAGGCGGTTTCGCGCAGTCGCATGAAGCGTGTGACATACCAGTTGTGGATCAGTTCTTCTTCGGCATCGATGTAGATCGAGAAATCGAAGAAGTCGGACACCATAGGCACGATCTTGCCGTCGGCCGGAAGGTCGCGCGACTGCAGAACGTTGATGCCTTCGAAGACCAGGATGTCTGGCCGGTCGATGATCGTGTATTCGTTCGCAACGACGTCGTAGACCAGATGAGAATAGACAGGCGCCTTCACATTTGGCTGTCCGGCCTTGATCGCGGACAGAAATTTCAAGATGGCGCCTGTGTCGTAGCTTTCCGGAAAACCCTTGCGCTGCATCAGGTTCTCGCGCTCGAGGACTGCGTTTTGATGGAGAAACCCGTCGGTGGTGATCAGGTCGACCTTCGGGCTCGACGGCCAGCGCCGCAAAAGTTCCTTCAGGATACGCGCGGTCGTTGATTTGCCGACGGCGACGGAGCCGGCGATGCCGATGACGAACGGCGTTTTCGTCACGTCGGACAAGCTCAGGAACCGGTTGCGCTGCTCAAAGAGCAACTGCGATGATTCGACATGCGAGGAGAGCAGGCGCGACAGCGAGAGGTAGATGCGCCGGACTTCGTCGAGATCGACCGGATCGCCCATCGAGCGCAGCCTCGCGACCTCCTCGGCCGTCAGCGTGAGCGGGGTGTCGGCGCGGAACTTCGCCCATTCCTCGGAAGAAAAGAAATTGTAGGGCGAATAGGAATTCGCCTGGAAGTGATCGAGGGTTTCTGGGGCCCCGAGAATTTGCGTCGCGATGCTCATGAACTCTGCCGGCTGGCCTTTTCCTTGATGCCGGATTGAGCCGTACGCCGCTCAAGCTCCGCCATCACATCCTGCAACGGAATGCCTGCTATCTTCAATACGACCAAAAGGTGATAGAGGAGGTCGGCCGCCTCGTAGGTAAGATTGGGGCGATCGGCCGCGACGGCGGCCATGACGGCTTCAATGGCTTCTTCGCCAAGCTTTTTTGCCGCCTTCTGCTGCCCGGCGGCAACAAGCCGTGCCGTCCAGGAACCATCCGGGGAGGCCTTCGACCGCTCGTCGACGATCTTTTCGAGATCGGAAAGGGAAAATCCGGTCATACTGTCGCTTTCAATCAGTCGAGGCGCATCGCGATGCCATGCGAAGACATATAGTGCTTCGCTTCGCCGACGGAATAGGTGCCGAAATGGAAGATGGAGGCAGCAAGCACGGCATTTGCATGCCCGTCCTTCACACCCGCGACCAGATCGTCGAGATCGCCGACGCCTCCCGATGCGATGACGGGGACACGCACGCTATCGGCGATTGCCCTGGTGAGCTCAAGATCGTAGCCGGCTTTCGTACCGTCCCGATCCATCGAGGTGACAAGCAGTTCGCCAGCGCCGCGGGCAACCATCTTCCGTGCAAATTCCACGGCGTCGATGCCGGTCGCGTTGCGGCCGCCGTGCGTATAGATTTCCCAGGCACTCAGGTTGTCCTGGCCAACAGCCTGCGTGCGCCGCCGTTTGGCGTCGATCGAAACGACGATGCATTGGTCGCCGAACTTGTCGGCAGCTTCAGCGACGAAGTCCGGATTGTTCACGGCCGCCGAATTGATCGAAACCTTGTCGGCGCCGCAGAGCAGCAGCTTGCGGATATCGCCGATGCTGCGCACGCCACCGCCGACAGTCAGCGGCATGAAGCACTGTTCGGCCGTGCGGGAAACGACATCGAATATCGTCTCGCGATTGTCCGATGAGGCCGTGATGTCAAGGAAGCAGAGCTCGTCTGCGCCGGCAGCATCGTAAGCTTTCGCAGCCTCGACCGGATCTCCGGCATCGATCAGGTTGACGAAGTTGACGCCCTTGACGACACGACCGTCTTTGACGTCGAGGCAGGGGATGACGCGGGCTTTCAGGGTCATTGTGTGTCTTCCTTTTCCCGCGCCGCCTTGATCAGCGCCAAGGCTTCCTGAGGATCAATTCGTCCATCATACAGCGCACGACCGGAGATGGCACCTTCCAGCTTGCGAGCGTCGGGCTGAAGCATGCGCTTCACATCCTCGATCGAAGCGAGCCCGCCCGAGGCGATCACCGGGATCGAAACGGCATCGGCAAGCTCCAGTGTCGAGGCCCAGTTGATGCCGGTCAGGATCCCATCACGATCGATGTCGGTGTAGATGATTGCCGCGACGCCGGCACCTTCGAATTTTCGGGCGAGTTCGACGACGCCAAGCTCGGAGGCTTCTGCCCAGCCCTCCACGGCCACCTTGCCGCCCTTTGCATCGATGCCGACGGCGACGCAGCCTGGAAACTGCTTGCAGGCTTCGACGACCAGCGCCGGGTCGCGGACGGCAACCGTACCGAGGATCACGCGTGTCAGGCCGCGGGAGAGCCAGTTTTCGATATGCGACAGCGTACGGATGCCGCCGCCGAGCTGCACCGGGTTCTTCGTTGCCTTGAGGATCGTGTCGACGGCCGCGCCGTTGACGCTTTCGCCGGCAAAGGCGCCGTTGAGGTCAACAACGTGCAGCCATTCAAAGCCCTGTTCCTCGAAGGTCCTCGCCTGTGCTGCGGGGTCGGGGTTGTAGACCGTTGCCTGCTCCATATCGCCGAGCTTGAGGCGAACGCATTGGCCGTCCTTCAGGTCGATGGCGGGAAATAGGATCATTTTTGTTCAGTCCTTGCGGTCTGCGCGAGCCTAAGGCATCCAGCGCAGGAAATTGGTGATCAGGGCGAGACCGAGCTTCTGGCTCTTTTCCGGATGGAATTGCGCACCCGCCATGTTGTCGCGTCCAACGAAGGCCGTCATCGGTCCGCCATAGTCCGTCGTCGCGATGACATCGCCGGCGTTCTTGGCAGCCAGATGGTAGGAATGCACGAAATAGGCATGCAGGCCATCGGGCCCTGTCGGAATGCCTTCGAAGAGGGGATGCGGGTGGTGAAGGTCGAGCGTGTTCCAGCCGATTTGCGGAATCTTGAGGCCGGGATCGCCCGGTGTCATTTCAACGACGTCGCCGGGTATCCAGCCGAGACCTTCCGTCACCGTTTTTTCAAGGCCGCGCGACGACATCAGCTGCATACCGACGCAGATACCAAGGAACGGCCTTGCCTTCCTTTCAACGGCTTCGATCAACGCCTGGGTCATGCCGGCCACGGCATCGAGCCCGTGGCGGCAATCGGCATAGGCACCGACGCCTGGCAGAACGACGCGGTCGGCCGACGCGACATTCTCGGCCTTGTCCGTCAGGTCGATTTCCGCATCGATGCCTGCCTCGCGTGCGGCGCGTTCGAAGGCCTTCGTTGCCGAGCGCAGGTTGCCCGAGCCGTAATCGATAATTGCGACGCGCATCAGCGTCCTCCGTTAAATCCAAAGAGACCAAGCGAAGTCGTATTGCCATGGCGGCCGGGAGATTGCGGATGTCTCTCCCACTCCGGCGCCGGCATGCGCCCGCCATCGGCATTGGTCTCGATATTCGAGAAATAGACCTCCTCGGCTGTCGCGAGCGAATCCGCCGTAATCACGGCCGCCTCGTTCCAGCCTTTGGAAGCGAGATTTCGGATTCGCAGGTTCTGGCCCTCGAGGCCGACTAGGATGCAAATGCCGAGCGTGATCGCAAATCCTGCCGGCCAGAGTCCGGGCCGGTCCATCAAGACGCCGCCGAGCCCCTGAAGCAGGAATGCCGCAATTGCATGGAGCCAGAGCCGGTGTGCAAGAAGCCATAGCCAGGGAAAGAGAAAGCCGAGCAGCGTGAAGCCGTCGCGGATGACACGCGTCTTCTCGTGGGTGACATCCGTTCCGCCCGGAGCCGTCAGAACCAGATAGCTGGAAGTCATATCGTTCAAGCTCCCTGAAGGGGCTCAGGCGAGCGTGCCCTTCGTCGAGGGAACACGGCCCGCCTGTCTTGGATCGATCTCTGTCGCCTTGCGCAGAGCGCGGGCAACGGCCTTGAAGCAGGTCTCTGCAATATGGTGATTGTTGGCACCATAATGATTCATGACATGCAAGGTGATGCCGGCGTTCTGTGCAAGTGCCTGGAAGAATTCGCGCACAAGTTCGGTGTCGAAGGAACCGATCTTCGGCGCGCTGAAGGCGACGTTCCAGACAAGGAACGGCCGGCCGGAAAGATCGACGGCGGCTTTCGTCATTGTCTCGTCCATGGCAAGGTCGATCGAAGCATAGCGGGTGATGCCGCGGCGGTCGCCAAGTGCTTTTGCAATCGCCTGGCCTATCGCAATCCCGGTATCTTCAACGGTGTGGTGATCGTCGACATGCAGGTCGCCCTTCGTCTCGATCTCCATATCGATCAGGGAATGTCGCGAAAGCTGATCGAGCATGTGGTCGAAGAAGCCGATGCCCGTCGAGATCTTGGCATTGCCGCTACCATCAAGATTGACCGAAACGGAAACCGAAGTCTCGTTCGTCTTGCGCGAAACATTGCCCATGCGGCTTGCTGCAGTCTCGGCCATATGGCTGCTCCATCAGGAATGACGGCCGTTCCTTATCAGGCGTTCCGTAAAATATCCAGAAGCGCACCGCCAGAAAACCGGCCCATTTGCAATCGGCATCGGCCAACTTACATAGGGCTCACAGGGCCGGAGAGCGGCTCGGCGTAACGCCCGCAGATCCGGGCAAGGATGATTTGATGACAACGATTATTACAATTCGAAAGGGCGGCAAGGTGGTGATTGCCGGTGACGGCCAGGTCAGCCTCGGTCAGACCGTCATGAAAGGCAATGCACGCAAGGTGCGCCGTATTGGCAAGGGTGAGGTCATCGCCGGCTTCGCTGGTGCGACCGCGGACGCATTTACGCTGCTCGAGCGTCTGGAAAAGAAACTCGAACAGTATCCCGGCCAGTTGATGCGCGCAGCCGTCGAGCTCGCCAAGGACTGGCGCACGGACAAATATCTTCGCAACCTCGAGGCCATGATGCTGGTGGCTGACAAGTCGATAACACTGGCTGTCACCGGCAACGGTGATGTTCTGGAACCGGAGCATGGCGTCACGGCGATCGGATCTGGCGGCAACTACGCACTGGCGGCGGCGCGTGCTCTGATGGATACGGACAAGTCTGCCGAGGAGATCGCCCGCCGCGCGCTGGATATCGCAGCCGATATCTGCGTCTATACGAACCACAACATGGTGGTGGAAACACTGGATGCTGAAAACTAATCCTGCCTCGCGATACCGGTTCCGCGACGTCTGCCGTGAGGATCTTCCTCTTCTGGCGCAATGGCTTGCCGAGCCGCATGTCGCCAGATGGTGGGGCGAACCTTCCGCCGAGCTTGGTTCGATCGAAGAGGCAATGACGAGCAAAGAAACCCGACCAATGATCGTGGAACTCGACGGAAAGCCGATCGGTTATCTGCAAAGTTACGATCCCCATCTTGAGGAGGGCCATCCCTATCAGGATCAACCCAAGGGTACGCTCGGCATCGACATCTCGATCGGTATCCCGGAACTGACGGACAAGGGCCATGGTGCTGCGATCATCCGCCAGTTTACCTCCGAGCTCTTTGCAGAGGGCGCCAAGCGCATCGTGATCGATCCGGATCCTGAAAATCTTCAGGCGATCAGGGCATACGAGAAGGCGGGCTTCCGCTACGTCGATACTAGGACTTCCATTTACGGTCCGGCCCATTTCATGGCGCTGGACGCACCCGGAGAAACGGATTTACCATGACCACCTTTTCCCCCCGCGAGATCGTTTCCGAACTCGACCGTTACATCATCGGTCAGCATGAGGCCAAGCGCGCCGTGGCGATTGCGCTGCGCAACCGCTGGCGCCGCCAGCAGCTCGATCCGAGCCTGCGTGATGAGGTGATGCCCAAGAATATCCTGATGATCGGTCCGACCGGCGTTGGCAAAACGGAGATTTCCCGCCGTCTTGCCAAGCTTGCCGGTGCGCCTTTCATCAAGGTCGAGGCGACCAAGTTCACTGAGGTCGGTTATGTCGGCCGCGATGTCGAACAAATCATCCGCGACCTCGTCGAAATCGGCATCGGCCTTGCGCGCGACAAGAAGCGCGCCGAGGTTGAGTCCAAGGCTCATATGAGCGCCGAGGAGCGCGTCCTTGATGCCCTTGTCGGTGCAACCGCCTCTCCTGCCACCCGTGACAGTTTTCGCAAGAAGTTGCGCAACGGTGAACTCGACGACAAGGAAATCGACATCGAGGTTGCCGATACCGGCGCGGGCATGGGCGGTTTTGAAATTCCCGGCATGCCCGGTGCCAACATCGGTGTTCTCAACATCTCGGAAATGTTCGGCAAGGCGCTGGGCGGACGCACCAAGAAGGTCCGCACCACGGTAAAGGCCTCCTACACCGATCTCATCCGCGACGAGTCCGACAAGCTGATCGACAATGAAATCATCCAGCGCGAAGCCGTGCGCGCGGTCGAAAATGATGGCATCGTCTTCCTCGACGAGATCGACAAGATCGCGGCACGTGACGGCGGCATGGGGGCTGGTGTGTCGCGCGAGGGCGTGCAGCGCGATCTGCTGCCGCTTGTTGAAGGAACGACCGTCTCCACGAAGTATGGACCGGTGAAGACCGACCATGTTCTCTTCATCGCCTCGGGTGCTTTCCATGTCTCGAAACCTTCCGATCTTCTGCCGGAATTGCAGGGCCGCCTGCCGATCCGTGTCGAACTTCGCCCGCTGACCAAGGAAGATTTCCGCCGAATCCTGACCGAAACCGAGGCCAGCCTGATCCGGCAGTATCGCGCCCTCATGGACACGGAGAACCTGAACCTGGAATTCACCGACGATGCGATCGATGCCTTGGCCGATGTCGCAGTCCATCTGAACTCTTCGGTCGAAAACATCGGCGCTCGCCGGCTGCAGACGGTGATGGAACGTGTGCTGGACGATATTTCCTTCAACGCACCGGATCGCGGTGGTTCGGCGGTAAAGATCGACTCGGCCTATGTGCGTGAGCACGTCGGAGATCTGGCACAGAACACGGATCTGTCGCGCTTCATCCTGTGATATTGCCGCACCGGCTGCAACCTTTACAGGTCCTGCAGCTGATTTCGACAGTCTGAACTCTCGACAGCGGGCCCTTTACTTCCTAGTGAAGGCCCGCTTGTTTGTGAACGCGGCTTTATTCGGCCAAGATTCTGGTCCAGTCAGCGCGCTTCACCATGAGACGATTATAACCAGACGGAATAGCTGATCGTGCGACGCCTTTTGACATGCCTCCTGATCGCCGTTGCGGCGCTCACATCCGTGCCAGCCTATGCCGTTGAGGTCGTGCCAGGGGGCAATCGCAACATCGAGCAGCCGGCGGTTCCCGGCGCATCCGTCCGCCGCACGAAGGGCACGAAGTCTACCTTCGACCGGAAGTACGAGAAGGTTTACGAACTGCTCTCCACCGATCGCGAACTGATGGGCAAGATCAGGAAGGTGGCCGCCGCCTACAGCATCGATCCCATCCATATCATCGGTGCCATCGTCGGCGAGCACACTTACAACGTCGATGCTTATGACCGCCTTCAGTCGTACTACGTGAAGGCTGCCTCCTATGCCGGCGAGAGCTTCCGCTTTGCCTATGAGGGCGAGGATGTCGACACCTTCGTCGATCGTCCGCAGTTTGCGGAGTGCAACGGCAAGCGTGATTCGTATCTGCTGTGGAGCTGCCGTGAGGATGTGTGGGAACGCGACTTCCGTGGAAAGGCCGTTGACGGCAAGAGCTTCCCGGACAATCGCTTCAGCGCGGTGTTCTTCCAACCGTTCTATGCCGGCCAGACCTTTGGCCTTGGCCAGGTGAATCCGCTGACGGCATTGATGCTCTCGGATCTGGTCAGCCGTGTTTCCGGCTATCCGAGACTGGATGAAAAGGACGCCGGCGCCGTCTATCGCGCCATCATGGAGCCGGATATCTCGCTCGCCTTCGTTGCAGCCTCGATCCGCGAATCCATCGAAGATTACAAGCAGATTGCCGGGATGGATATTTCGAAGAATCCTGGTCTGACCGCGACGCTCTACAATGTCGGCAATTCACGCCAGCGCGCTATGGCTCTCGCCGCGAAAAATCGGGCCGCAGGTGCGATCGTCTGGCCGGAGGAGAATTATTACGGCTGGCTGATCAACGACAAGCTGGACGAGCTTGAGGGCCTGCTCTAACCTTCGCCTTGGCGGAAGGCTGCAATCCTCCGCGAAAGGTCGTTTCCATGGACATGCGACCGGAACCATTCGTTCCACCCGCACCGCTGCCGCGCTCTGTGCCGCCATCGCGGCTGGAGATGATGCGCACGATATTTCGCAATCCGCTGGAGCTCTGGGGCGAGCCGTCCTACACGCTTCCCTGGGTCAAGACCTGCTTCTTCCACGACAGCACGATCATCGTCAACGATCCGGGTCTCATCAAACATGTGCTGGTCGACAACGCCGCCAACTACCGCATGTCGGATGTCCGCCAGCTCATATTGCGACCCATATTGCGCGATGGTTTGCTGACGGCTGAAGGGGAGGTCTGGAAGCGATCGCGCAAGGCGGTTTCTCCCGTCTTCACGCCCCGCCACGCCCACGGTTTTGCAGGCCAGATGCTCAGGCAATCCGAAGCCTATGCAAAAAAATACGAAGCGGCCGGCGACGGACAAGACTTCGAAATTGCCAGCGACATGACCGAGCTCACCTTTGCGATCCTCGCCGATACGCTGTTTTCGGGTGAGATCGTCACCTCATCAGACAGCTTTGCCGACGATGTGAACGCGCTTTTGCACCGTATGGGCCGTGTCGATCCCATGGATCTCCTAAGAGCGCCGTCATGGGTGCCGCGGCTGACACGCATTGGTGGCCGGAAGGTTCTCGACAAGTTCCGCAACATCGTGCGCGAGACGATGGATGCCAGGCTGCGGCGCATGGCTGCCGATCGGGGCTCGGTGCCGGAAGATTTTCTGACTCTGTTGCTTGACCGGGCAGCCACGGGTGGCCTCACCAATGATGAAATCGAAGACAATATCCTGACCTTCATCGGCGCGGGTCACGAAACGACGGCAAGAGCGCTCGCATGGACGCTCTATTGCGTGGCGAACAGTCCGCATATCCGTGACGCGATGGAGGCAGAGATCGGCCGCGTCCTCGCAAGTGGCGCCGAGCCTGTCGAATGGCTCGATCGGATGTTCTTCACCCGCGCCGCCTTCGAAGAGGCCCTGCGGCTCTATCCGCCGGCGCCGTCGATCAACCGGGCGGCGATCTCTGAGGACAGCTGGACAGATTCCAAGGGCGAGAAGGTCGATATCCATGCCGGCATGACGGTGCTCATCATGCCCTGGACGCTTCACCGGCATGAGCTCTATTGGGAGAAACCGCGTGCCTATATGCCCGAGCGGTTTTTGCCGGAAAACCGCACCAAGATCGGCCGGTTCCAGTTCCTGCCATTCGGTGCGGGTCCGCGCGTCTGCATCGGCGCCACCTTCGCCCTGCAGGAGGCGGTCATCGCGCTGGCCGTATTGATGAACCGTTTCCGATTCGATGTGACGGAAAAGACCAATCCCTGGCCGGTGCAAAAGCTGACGACCCAACCGCAGAACGGTCTGCCGATGCGCGTCACAAAGCGTACCTGTTCCTGATTGGCATAAATCTTTCGAACTATTGCAGAATTGACTATGAATGTTGGCGGCGCAAAGTGACAGCATGTGAAAACGCCGCCTTTCGCGGGGAGGAGAATTGCATGAGCTGCATCGAAAAGAACGGTCTTTCCATCGAAACCGTCCTTCATGACTTCATCGTCAACGAAGTGCTTCCCGGCCTTTCGGTTGACGCGGATGCGTTCTTCGCCGGCTTTTCGGCAATCGTTCATGACCTCGCGCCGAAGAACCGCGAACTGCTCCTCAAACGCGATCACCTGCAGGCGCTTATTGACGAATGGTATCGCCAGAACGGTGCCCCGTCGAACATGGAAAGCTATCAGGCCTTCCTGCGCGAAATCGGCTACCTGCTGCCGGAAGGCTCGGATTTCCAGGTTTCGACCGAGAATGTCGATCCCGAGATCGCTTCGATTGCAGGACCGCAGCTCGTCGTTCCCGTCATGAATGCGCGTTACGCGCTGAACGCCGCAAATGCGCGCTGGGGCTCGCTTTATGATGCGCTCTACGGCACGGATGCCATTCCCGAAAGCGACGGAGCGGAAAAAGGCAAGGGATACAATCCGAAACGCGGCGAAAAGGTCATCTCCTGGGTTCGCGATTTTCTGGACAGCGCCGCGCCGCTCGAAGGCGCGAGCTGGAAGGACGTTGCTGCCTTCAAAGTCGACGGTGGCAATCTTGCGCTGACCTCGACGGACGGCGAAATCCTGGCGCTCAGGGATCATCGGCATTTCGCCGGTTATCGAGGCGATGGGCAAATGCCGACACATCTTCTCTTGAAAAACAACGGCATTCACATCGAGATCATCATCGATGGCTCGACGCCGATCGGAAAGGGCGATCCAGCGCAGATCTGCGATGTTTGGCTCGAATCTGCGATCACGACGATCATGGACTGTGAAGATTCGATTGCCGCCGTCGACGCCGAGGACAAGGTCGTGGTCTATCGCAACTGGCTGGGCCTCATGAAGGGCGACCTGCAGGAGGAGGTGAGCAAGGGCGGCGCGACTTTCGTGCGCACGCTCAATCCCGACATCACCTATCAGGCTCCTGACGGTTCTGCCTTTGACTTGCACCGCCGCTCCTTGATGCTCGTGCGCAATGTCGGCCACCTTATGAGCAATCCGGCCATCCTCGACCGTGACGGCCGGGAAGTTCCCGAAGGCATCATGGATGCCGCCATTACGGGCCTGATCGCGCTTCACGATATCGGCCCCAGCGGCCTCCACAAGAACTCGCGCACCGGATCGATGTATGTGGTCAAACCGAAGATGCATGGGCCTGAGGAAGTAGCCTTCGCCGTCGAGATTTTCTCCCGCGTCGAAGAGCTGCTCGGCATGCCGAAGAATACGATGAAGATGGGTATCATGGATGAGGAGCGCCGCACGACGGTAAATCTCAAGGAGTGCATCCGTGCTGCCCGCGATCGTGTCGTCTTCATCAATACTGGCTTCCTCGACCGTACCGGAGACGAGATCCATACCTCGATGGAAGCCGGCCCGATGATCCGCAAGGGTGACATGAAGCAGGCGGCCTGGATTTCCGCCTACGAGAACTGGAACGTCGATATCGGCCTCGAATGCGGTCTGTCCGGTCGTGCGCAGATCGGCAAGGGCATGTGGGCGATGCCTGACCTGATGGCGGCCATGCTGGAGCAGAAGATCGCTCATCCGAAGGCCGGCGCCAACACCGCCTGGGTTCCCTCGCCAACTGCAGCAACGCTGCATGCGACGCATTATCACCTGATCAACGTGGCCGATGTTCAGCGCGCATTGAAGGATCGTGCTCGCGCCAAGCTCTCCGATATCCTTTCTGTCCCGGTTGCCACCCGGCCCAACTGGACAGCAGAAGAAATCCAGCGAGAGCTCGACAATAATGCGCAGGGCATCCTCGGCTACGTCGTCCGTTGGGTCGATCAGGGTGTCGGCTGCTCAAAGGTCCCCGACATCAACAATGTCGGGCTGATGGAAGACCGCGCAACGCTTCGCATTTCAGCCCAGCACATGGCCAACTGGCTGCACCACAAGGTCGTCAGCCAAGCGCAGATCATCGAAACGATGAAGCGCATGGCCGCAGTCGTCGATCAGCAGAATGCCGGCGATCCTGCCTATATGCCGATGGCGGAGAATTTCGAGCGCTCGATCGCCTTTCAGGCTGCCGTCGATCTTGTCTTGAAGGGCAGGGAGCAGCCGAATGGCTACACGGAACCGGTTCTTCATCGCCGCCGTCTTGAGCTCAAAGGCAGGCAGGCCGCATGAGGCCCATGATCTGACAAAGAAGCCAGCGGAAGTAAATTCCGCTGGCTTTTTCTATACCGTCCGCTTGTTCGCTTACTGAATAACGATGACCTTGGTCGCCTTGCCCGGGCGAACGCGGCTGTAGAGGTCGATAACGTCCTGGTTCATCAGGCGAATGCAGCCCGAGGAAGCCGCAGTGCCGATGGAGGCCCATTCGGGCGTGCCGTGAAGGCGGAAAAGCGTGTCCTGACCCTTTTCGTTGAAGAGATACATGGCGCGTGCGCCCAGCGGATTCGTGAGACCCGGGCCCATGCCGTCCTCGACGTATTTTGCAATGTCGGGCTTGCGGACAGCCATTTCCTTCGGTGGATGCCAGGTTGGCCATTCCTGCTTCCAGGCGACGTAAGCCGTGCCGGCCCATGCAAAGCCCTGCTTGCCGACTCCGATGCCGTAGCGCATCGCCTTGCCGCCTGGCAGGATGTAGTAAAGGTGGCGTTCGCGGGTGTTGACGATGATCGTGCCCGGACGTTCGCTGGTCTCGTAGGAAACGATCTGGCGGCGGAACTCCGGCTTGACGCGCTGGATCGGGATGGCGGGCAGCGCGTATCCGGCATCGGTCCTCACGCCGTAGGCGTCATCGAAGATCTGTGCCGTCTGGACAGTCGGGCCGGCGGCCCTGTTTTCGAGGGAAGCGCGATCGGAATTGGTGGAGCAGCCGGCCAGAGCGAGGGTTGCGATCAGGCCGAACACAGGAAATGCATTGCGAATGCGCATGAATATCTCTTAGGATTGGCAGTGAGGAAACGGTCTTGGAACCATCTTTGATTATGGTTTATTTTCGATTAACTTCGCCTTTGCAAGATGTTGCAGTGCGACGAGAGTTACCCGCAGCGGCAAAGTAGAACCGCATGGTTTTTTTGCAACAGAGCAGGATGTTCGCAAACGGTTATCCATGACGATTTTGAGCGTTTACAATAACAATCCCTTAATAGACGGTCGGCAATCGGACAGAGCTATGCTCGTGCGCCGGGGGACTCAGATATTACTTCACGACATGCGCCATGCGGTTCTGCCTGAACTGCCGCTGGCGAGCGGTCGGCGCGCCGATTTGATCACCATGTCGGAAAAGGGCGAGATCTGGATTATCGAGATCAAGACTTCGATCGAGGATTTTCGCGTTGATCGCAAATGGCCGGAATACCGGCTGCATTGCGACCGGCTTTTCTTTGCGACGCACAAGGACGTGCCGCTTGATATCTTCCCGGAGGAATGCGGTCTGTTCCTATCGGACGGCTATGGTGCGCATATGATCCGCGAAGCGCCCGAACACCGCCTTGCACCGGCAACGCGCAAGTCGGTCACGCTGAATTTCTGCCGTGCCGCCGCGCAGAGACTGATGCTGGCCGAATGGGCGAATGGCAAGCCGCTTGCCGCCGACGAAATCTAGCAGCGGTTATTTCGGAGCCCGTTTGGCAAGAATTCGCTGCAGGGTGCGGCGGTGCATGTTGAGCCGTCGCGCTGTTTCGGACACGTTGCGCTCGCACATTTCGTAGACACGCTGGATATGTTCCCAGCGAACCCGGTCGGCCGACATCGGGTTTTCGGGAAGTTCCGCCTTTTCGCCTGGCCGCTGAGTCAAGGCTGCGAACACGTCGTCCGCATCGGCAGGCTTCGCGAGATAGTCGACAGCTCCCAGCTTCACGGCCGTCACCGCCGTCGCGATATTACCATAGCCCGTCAGCACGATGATGCGCGTGTCGTCTCGGCGCTGGCGGATTGCCTCGATGACGTCGAGGCCGTTACCATCGCCGAGCCGCAGGTCGACCACCGCATATTTCGGCGGACGGCCCTTCGACTTGGCGACACCTTCCGCAACCGATTCGGCGGTTTCGACCTGGAAGCCTCGTGTCTCCATCGCGCGTGCCAGGCGTCGCAAGAAAGGCCCATCATCGTCGACGATCAACAGGCTTGCGTCGGGGCCGATGTCGTGTTCGCCGGCAGTAAGGGTTTCGTGGCTTTGTTCGGTCATGGTCTTCGATCCTGGCGTTTTGCAACCCGCCTTATTGTGCCAGTCGCACATATCTTCATTATGCCGATAAAGTCATTTTGTCGAATTTGCATCGATGAGCATGCGCGGCCATTCGACACGGATACGGGCTCCTTCACTTTCGGGATCGCGGTTTTGGAAAATCAGCGCCGCACCGGAACGTTCAAGCAGCGTCTTGGCGATGAAAAGTCCAAGCCCCAGCCCGCCTGCCGTATCCTCCTTCTGCCTTTTGGTGACGTAAGGCTCGCCGATACGGGTGAGAATATCGGGCGCGTAGCCGATGCCGTCGTCCTCGATGACGATCAGCACCTTGTTGTGGTCATGTTCGACCGTGACCGTCACCTTCTCGCGAGCATAGTCGACGGCATTTTCGATGAGATTGCCAAGCCCATACATGATCCCGGCATTGCGCTCCGTCACCGGTTCACCCTTGCGCGGGCTTTTCTCGATCAGCTCGACTTCGATCGGGAATTCGCGATAGGGCGCAATGATCTCCTCGATCATCGAAGACAGCGGCAGCCGCCGCATATGCGCATCGCCCTCTGCCGAAAGGCTCGTCAGTCGCTTCAGGATATCGCGGCAACGTTCGCTCTGGCTGCGCAGCAGTTGCACGTCCTCTCGGAACCGGTCGTCGTCCTTCAGCTCGCGCTCCATCTCCTTTGCGACGACGCTGATCGTCGCAAGTGGGGTTCCGAGCTCATGTGCCGCCGCGGCGGCCAGACCGTCGAGTTGCGAAAGGTGCTTTTCCCTTTGCAGCACGAGTTCGGTCGCCGCCAGTGCATCGGCCAGCTGGCTCGCTTCCATCGAAACGCGATAGGCATAAAAAGCTGCAAAGACCATGGTCGAAGCAATCGAGCACCAGACACCGAACTGCATGACATTGTGCACATCGATCTCGGCACCATTGAACCATGGAAGCGGGAAGGGCGAGAAGGCGAGGATCGTGATACAGACCATTGCAAAGAGTAAGAGTGCAACGCTGTAGCGGATCGGCTGGGAGGCAAAGGAAATGATGACCGGCACGCAGACGAGCGCTGCAAAAGGGTTCGCCAGGCCGCCGGTGATGAATAGCAGCGCGCAGAGCTGCAGCAGATCCAGCCCAAGCAGTGCCAAGGCAGCCGGTGGTTCCAGGCGATGCGTCGGTGGATAGCGCATCGTCAGAAAGAAATTGACCCAGGCAAGCGCTGCAATCAGCAAGCTGCTGGCGAGCAGCGGCAACGGGAATTTCAGCCAGAAGGCCACGATGAAAACCGTCGCCGCCTGTCCGCCGACCGCCAGCCAGCGCAAACGTACGAGCGTCTGCAGGCGCAGCCTGCGGCTGCTGTGCCGGTCGTTCTGAGGTTTGTTGTTGACGTCATCGGCCATTGGTGAGCTCCTCGCCCGGGCGCTTATGTACCACGCGGCTTGGCGCGTGTCGTCGGCAAGGCTTCCTCTGGCCGCTCCGGCCAGGAATGCCGGGGATAGCGGCCCCGCATTTCGGCACGCACGTCCTTCCAGGAACCGGCCCAGAATCCTGGCAGGTCGCGCGTCGTCTGGATCGGCCGGTGCGCCGGCGACGTCAGCTCGAGAAGAAGCGGCAGCCGTCCGCCGCCGATCGTTGGATGCTGCTTCAATCCGAAGAGCTCCTGTACCCGGATCGTCAGCAGCGGCTCCTCGCCGTCATACTGGATCGGATGCCGCTGGCCTGTCGGCGCTTCGAAATGCGTCGGCGCAAGCCGGCTGAGGTCACGTTGCAGTTCGTTCGACACGAGGGCCATCAGCCCGCTGGTGAGCGATCCGGCGGAAATATCCGAAAGCCCGCGCGCATCGCTCTGATAGGGTGTGAACCAGTCGTCCAGCCGTTCCAATAACGCCGCGTCGCTGAGGTCGGGCCATGGCGCGCCGATCGTTCGATGCAGAAAGCCGAGCCGTTCGCGCAGCTGGATGGCGTCCTTGGAAAAGGGCAGGGCGCTAAGCCCCAATTGCCGTATGCCGTCGGCGAGCGCTGCGGCAACAGGCTCGCCGGACGGCCGTGGCAGCGGCGTTTCATCAAATATGATCGCCCCAAGCCTTGTCGCTCGCCGGGCTCTGACTTGCCGGCTCGGCAGGTCGAAATAGGTCTGCTCGTCGGTCTTGATCAAGCCAGGAAGCTCGACTTCGACATCGCTACGCGAGATCTCCGCCGCCGCGAGGATGCGTGCCTGCATCGCACGTCCGGTCAGATCGGCGATCACCAGCATCCGACTGCCCGCCAGACGTTCCGTCTCCGGCAGTTCGGCGCCACGGCCGTTGGCCATCACGTAACGTCCCCGCCCGCCGCGTTGCAGGGCAATCCGATCGGGAAAGGCGTGCAGCAGCAGCTGTCCGGCAGGTCGTGGCGTGCTTGAGGAAACCTTGTCGAGCCCGCGTGCGAGCCGTGCGGCAAGGCGCCGCGCAGCATCCGGCCTTTCCCCTTTCTCCACCTTGAAGCGCCGCAATCGGTCCTCGATGTCGATGCTCTTGCCGCCGAGGCCCTGTTCCGTCAAAAGAACGGCAAGCATCGCAGCTTCCTTTGCCTGCCCGCTTTCCCCGGCCGAAACAACCATGGCTGCCAGACGCGGAGGAAGCGCGAGCTCGCGCATCGTCCGTCCGCGCGCAGTCAAGATTCCATTCTTGTCAATTGCGCCGAGTTCCTGCAGCAGCGCGCTCGCCTCCTTCTGCGTCGTCGCCGGGGGCTGATCGACGAAGGCAAGCGATGCCGGATCTCGAACGCCCCAATGGGCCAGATCGAGCAAGAGTCCGGAAAGATCGCTCGCCAGGATCTGCGGCGGTGTGAAAGCAGGCAAGGCGGCCGTCTGCCCCGGGTGCCAAAGGCGGATCGCGATGCCAGGTTCCGTTCTGCCTGCGCGCCCGGCGCGCTGGTCGGCCGAAGCCCGCGACACCCTCACCGTCTCCAGCCGTGTGATACCTGTCGAAGCCTCGAACACCGGCAGCCGCTGCAGCCCGCTGTCGACTACGATGCGCACGCCGTCGATGGTGATCGAGGTCTCGGCGATCGACGTCGCAAGCACGATCTTGCGCGTGCCCTTCGCCGCCGGCCGGATCGCAGCATCCTGCTCCTTCTGGCCGAGGTTTCCGTAAAGCGGGGCGATCAGCGTGTCCGGCCCGAACCGCCCTTCAAGCCTTTCCGCCGTTCGGGTGATCTCGGCCTGTCCGGGCAGGAAAGCGAGGATCGATCCCGTCTCGCTCGAATGGACCTCGATGATTGTCCTTGTAGCGGCGTCTTCAATGCGTTCGCCGGCCGAACGATCCCGATAGCGCACGTCGATCGGAAAGCTCCGGCCCATGCTTTCGATGACCGGCGGATTGCCGAGGAGTGCTGCGACACGCTCGACATCCAACGTTGCCGACATCACCAGAAGCCGCAGATCGGTACGCAGTGCCGAGCGCACGTCGAGCGCCAATGCCAATCCGAAATCCGCATCGAGCGAACGCTCGTGAAACTCGTCGAAAATGACCGCAGAAACCCCCGAAAGTTCCGGATCATCGAGGATCATGCGCGCAAAGACGCCTTCGGTGACCACTTCGATCCGGGTCCTGCCGGAAATGCGGTTGTCGAGACGCATGCGATAACCGACCGTTTCGCCCACCTGTTCGCCGAGCAGAAAGGCCATGCGGCTCGCCGCAGCCCGCGCTGCCAGCCGCCGTGGCTCCAGCAGGATGATCCGGCCGTCGTTGCGCCATGGTTGATCCAGCAGAAAGAGCGGCACAAGCGTGGTTTTGCCGGCGCCGGGTGGCGCGGAAAGAACGGCTCGTCCGCTTTCGGCAAGTGCGGTTGCGATCTTGGGCAGAACGTGAGAAACCGGAAGTTCCGGCAGAACGGGCATCGCTTATTTCCCGCGGGTGACGGTTTCATAGGCGAGAATTGCCCCGGCGAGATCTTCGAGCGCGGCGCCCACGGATTTGAAAAGCGTGATCTCATCTGGCCCGCTGCGGCCGCCTCGCGTGCGGCGAACGAGTTCTGCGAGTTCTGCCTTGATCGCGCCTTTCTTGAGCACGCCGCTTTCGAGCGGCTGAACGATATCACCCGCTTCCTTCATCGCACCCGCGCGCGTATCGACGAAGACGGACGCACGGCGGATTGCCTCGTCGTCGGTCTCGCGCATGCTTGGCTTGAAGCCGCCGACGAGATCGAGATGCGCGCCCGGTTTCAGCCATGCGCCGCAAATGAGCGGCTCGCTTGAAAGTGTGCCGCATGAGACGATATCGGCGGTTCGCGCCGCCGCTTCGATATCGGAGACTGCCTCAGCGGCGAGCCCGACCTTTCGGGCTTCGGCGGCCACCTTTTCTGCGCCTGCAAGATTGCGCCCCCAGATATGGATGCGCTTGAGCGGCCGGATGGCCGCATGCGCCTGCAGCAGGTTGAGCGAGAGGCGGCCGGTTCCGCAGACAAGGAGCTCGATTGCATCCGGCCGCGCCAGATAGCGTGCAGCCAATGCCGAGGTCGCAGCAGTGCGCCGGGCCGTCAGCTCGCCCCCGTCGATCGCGGCAAGCATCTGGCCCGTTGCGCCTGACGAAAGCAGATAGGTTCCGAAGATCGCCGGCAGCGCGCGCCTGGCGTTCCCCGGAAAAACCGAGACCATCTTCACGCCGGCATAGCGGCCGGGCACCCAGGCAGGCATCAGAAGCAGGGTCGCGTTTTCCTCGCCGGGGACATGCATGTCGTGATGATGGCGCACCGGCATGA
>NZ_CP017241.1:3065000-3247500 GCF_001908375.1 Rhizobium etli 8C-3
CGTCATCTCCGTGAATCCGGGCAGATCGGCGAAGAGGACGGTGATGTCGGTGACCTTGCCGCCGGGCTTGGGCTCTATGCCCCCATCGACCAGCGGCTTGACGACATCAAGCGGCATGAAGCGGGCGAAGGCCGATAGCCCCGAAGACATCCTCTTCAGTGCCGCCGAGAAATCATTGAGTTCAGCCAGCAGGGTGGGCGTGTGGCTGACGGCATTGTGTTCAAAGCGTTCGACTGCGTGCAGTTGTTGGACAAGCCGGGCGAGCGGTCGAGCGAAGAGCAGTCGGGCGAAGACAATGGCCGTGACCGCAGCCAGCAGCGCAATGCCTGCGATAATGACGAGAACGCGCTTGGTGTTCTCATCGATGTCGCCGGCGAAGGTGGAGCGCGGAATGGCAGTCAACAACCGCCAGTCCTCGAACGGAAGCGCGCTCGACGAAACGAAGATGGGGCCGAGCGCGTCAGTCTGCTGGAGCGTGCGGAAGACGCTTCGGGAATTGGCGCGGCGTGCCGACGCGACAGCAGAGGAAAGTGCATCGGCCTTCGGAAAATCAGCGAGATGGGCGGCCATGACGCCATCCGACGGTTCAGACGTAGCGAGAACGATGTCGTCCTTTGCGAGCACGTAGACTTTGCTCTCGGAGGGGATGTTGAGGTCCTGCAGCGTGAGCGACAATTGGCGCAGGCTGACCGCGACCATGATCACGCCTTCGAGCCGCCCGAAGGCCTCGACACGCTTTGAAAGGACGATCGAAGGCTCGAATCCACTCGGCAGGATGTCGACCACGGTCCAGACCGGCTCCGTACTGTCCTTGCCTTTGCGATACCAGCGAGAGCCCTCGGTCACATAGGCGCTCTCGGTCTTGAGACGCTCCTCAAAGATGATGTCGCCGGCGATTGGCCTGTAACGGTCCAGGCGCAATTGACGGAGTTCGCCGGGGGCGGCCTTGGCGATTTCGATCATCTCGATTCGGCTGTCAGGCGCTGAATGCGAACCGAAGAAGCGCCCGTCGGGGAAACCGAATCCGATCCAGGCGATCGCGGATTGCTCGCGCAGCAGCGAGAGGAAAAGGAACTCGCGCTTGACCTCATCGTCGGGCTTGATGGCGCCTTGAAAGAAGATCGAACGAATGACCTCCGCCGTGCTGGACACCTGTGCCAGCTGTGAGGCCAGTTCGTTGCGGACGGCACCTGCGCTCTGAGCATCGAGGGCCGCCACGACATTGTCGACATTGGCGCTCGCGGTGCGTTGCCAAATGAGATGGACCAGTCCTGCCGTCGAGAGAACGGCGAGCAGCAGCAGCGCGGTGACTGCGCGGCCCATCTTCACACGTGGCAGGAAATCAGCGCTCATGGCGGTCGGTGATGAGGCGGGCGCTCCGCTCGTAGCTCAGATAGGCCAGGCCCCAATCCATGAAAACGAGTAGGCGATTGCGGAAACCGACCAGGAACCAGAGATGGGCGAGGTTCCAGACCAGCCAGGCCGAAAAGCCGGAGAGCCTGAACCGCCCAAAATCGGCCACCGCAGCCTTGCGGCCGATCGTGGCGAGATTGCCACGGTGCCGGTAGCAGAATGGCTCGACGGGATCGCCAGCCATGAGTGCGCGGATGGCGCGTGCGACATGCTTTCCCATTTGCTTGGCGGCAGGAGCGATGCTCGGAACAGGGCAGCCGTCCTCGTTCTTTACCGCAGCGGTATCGCCGATGACGAAGATGTTGTCATGGCTTGGGATGTTCAGTCGCTCGTCCACCATCGCACGACCGGCTCGATCGGCCTCGGCGCCGAGCCATTTGGCAGCCTTGGATGCCATGATACCGGCAGCCCAAAGTACACAACCGGAACGGATCTGCCGCCCATCGGCGAGCATGACGCCCTCGGCGTCGCAGTGGGTGACGGCGTTGGTCGGCAGCACTTCGACGCCAAGGCCCTCGAGCTGGCGCTGCGCCATTGCCGAAAGACAGGCCGGCATGGCAGGCAGGATGCGGTTGCCGGCTTCGACCAGCACAACGCGCGCCGAAGCGGCATCGATGTGACGGAAATCGCGAACCACCACCTTACGGGCGAGCTCCGCGATGGCGCCGGCCATTTCGACGCCGGTCGGCCCGCCGCCGATCACCAGGAAGGTCAGCAGCGCCTCGCGGCGCTTCTCGTCCTGGGTGACCTCGGCGCGTTCGAAGGCGGAAAGAATGCGGGCGCGGATCTCGGTTGCGTCTGCGATCGTTTTCAGACCTGGTGCGCTTTCGGCCCATTCCTCGTGGCCGAAATAGGCATGGCGGGCACCAGTGGCAACGATCAGGTAGTCGTAGGGTATGGCGCGGTCAGCGGTTTCGACGAGCTGCATCGCCTTGTCGATGCGCTCCACACGCTGCATGAGCACGGTCACATTCCTCTGGCGCGACAGGATGCGGCGGATCGGCATGGCGACCTGTGCCGGGGAAAGACCTGCCGTCGCCACCTGGTAGAGCAGCGGCTGGAAGAGGTGATAGTTGCGGCGGTCGATGACCGTGATATGGACGTCGGCACCCTTGAGCCCCATGGCTGCGGCAAGCCCGCCGAAGCCGGCGCCGAGGATGACCACGCGGGGGCGGCCATTCCCGGCGAACGGGCGGATCATATTCGGCGCACCGCCTGTTATCGCGCTCTCGGCTTCGATCCGCATGGCTTAGCGCTCCCGCGAAAAGAAGCGGCCGGCGAAATGGTCAAGCGAGATCATGCCCGCGCCGCGGGCGAAGATGAAAAGCAGCAGAGCCGCCCAGGTCAGGTGCTCGCCCCAATGGCCGGGATAGACGAAAACCTGGATCGTTGCCACGACGGCGAGCAGCATCACTGCGGCGAACCGCGAGAAGAGACCGAGGAACAGCAGGACTGCACCAGAGAGTTCCGCTGCGGTGGCAAGCACTGCGGCAGCACCCGGATCGAGCACGGGAAGCCGATACTCGAAGGCGAAGAGCTGGACCGTGACCGGCCAAGAGACGAGCTTGCTCTGCGACGATTGCCAGAAGACGTTCGCCACGGCGGCCCGGGCGACGAGCTGGACCACTGAGAGCGGCACGGACGAGGCGATGCAGAGCGCGTGAGAGTAAAGACCGGCTAGGCCGGCTCGTTTATGCATGGATACGGGTGTCATCATGGTCATCGATCCATTCCTTCAGTTGAGGTTTGCTGGCAGGTGCCGGACGTGGGTGACTAGTCCCTCGGCGAAGAGGCTACCAAGCGAGGCAACGAGGTCGAAGTCCGACATGCGGTTTGCGGCCTTCATCACCGCTGGTTCCAACCCGCGCCTGTTCTTGAGCGCGCGCAGGAAAGTGTAGTGGGCACCGTTCACACGCAGGAAACGGACGCTGTCGCGGTCGCGCCAGAGCGCAATGCGCTGAGGTTGACGCTTGATGTCGCGGAGCAGTTCCAGGTCGCCGCTCGCCTGGTGCGCCGACCAGATGTCGAGCGCCGGCCAGCGGCAGAAGAGCAGCCGCAGCGACGGCTGGAGGACAAGGTCTGGAATCGTGCCACTTCCGCCGCGCTGGAGTTCAGCCATGGTCGCGGGTGTCAGGACCGCTGCATCGAGCGCTTCGGCGATCCGCCATTCGAGCCGCGCGGTGTCGGCGATGAAAGGCAAGGACTTGAGGTCGTCGAGCCGGGCGAGGAAATCGGCAAAGTCGCTTCCGTAGCGTACCAGCCGCGCCTCGGACGGAGGACCGACGCGTATGAAACTTGCCGCGACGTGGCGGAAATAGCGTTCACCGATCAGGCTGACGGTCACCGGAAACACCGACACGAGCGTGGCCGTCAGCGATGCGAAGGTATTGTTGCGATAGATGTTGAAGCGGCGCATCGGGTCGAAGCGGTTGCTAATCTCGAAAGAAGAACGAAGGTCCGGCCCGGGACGGCTGAGTATCTTCGCTGCGACGGCATTTTGGAGCGCGAGGTCAGACAGCATGGCGCGCCCTCTTCGTGACCGAGTTGCTTGCGAAGACCGAGGGCGTGATCGTGGTCAATGCCGCGATGGCCGGCATGGCGCCGTGCGCCAGGTTGCTGGTCGAGGGCAGTGCGAGCCGCTCGAACCGCCGATCTGGCTTGTGGGCAATTTGTGGTGTAGCGCGCTTCTCGAAGCTGATCGTTGCCGCCATCATGTCGGCCCACATGGCCTCGCCGAGCAGCACGTCGAGATCAGGCACTTCGCTATCCCACTCGATCAAAGTCGGACGCTGGCCGATACGTCTGAGCACGTAGGCATAGAGCGACCAGACCGCGGGCGGTACGCGCGAACCGTGGTCATCGATGAGAACCACGTCGCCGTCGACCTCGTTCACGGCGTGGCCGGCGAGATGGATCTCGCCGATTGCTTCAGCGGGCAGTTCGTCGATGAAGGCCTTTGCGTCGAAATTGAGATTGCAGGCCGAGACATAGACGTTGTTGACGTCGAGGAGCAGGCCGCAGTCCGTCCGCTTGACAAGCTCGGCCAGAAACTGCGCCTCGGTCATGGTGGAATTGGCGAAGGCGATGTAGGCGGACAGGTTTTCGATGAAAACCCGGCGCTGCAGCATGTTCTGCAGCTGGTCGACATTGGCAGCGACGATTTCGAGCGCATGTTCGTCGTAACGCAGCGGCAACAGATCGTTGAGATAGGCGCCGTCGCCAACGCTCCAGGCCAGATGCTCGGAAACCAACCCTGGCTGAAACCGGATGCACACTCTGCGCAACCGCTCCAGATGGTCTCGATCAAGGCCCGAAGCGCTGCCCAGCGAAAGGCCGACGCCGTGCACCGACAGCGGATAGGTCTCGCGCAACTTCTCCAGCGCATCGACGGCGGCTGAATTGCCCATGTAGTTTTCGGCATGGATTTCCAGCCATCCCGCCGCAGGGCGGCGGGAGATCATTTCAGAAATGTGCCGGGAGCGCAGACCAATGCCCGCTGCATCCGGTACTGGAAGACTGGGAAATATCTTGGACATTGGTCACTCCTTCATATTGGCTGAATGAAGATTAAAAGGCCTCAGGTCTTGGGTTCGATCGCTCCGCCGGAAATCTTGGCGCAGGTGCCGGCAGGCACGTAGATCCAGGCATCGCCCTGGTTATCGGCGGTCGAGGTGCCGGCGCAGGAATGGGTAGCCGTCTGGCAATCGTTGAGGCTGGCCTTGACGACGCCGTAGCACTTCTCGAACGAGAATTCGGGCTGTGCGGCGGGGCCAGCGAAGGCGTTTGAGGTCGCCATGGAGGTCATGGCGGCAAGGGCGGAGCCGATGAGGATACGAGTGGTGTTCATTGAAGGGTCTCCTGGTTGAGGTTCGATCAAACCGCCTACCGGCTTGACTGGAGTTACTTTCCCGCATCGATGGTGATGTTTGAAATGCTGTTGCGGCATGGTTTCGATGACTGGCGCTATGCGCCTGCAGTGCCTCGAGCAGGCAAAAAAAAGCCCCCTCCGGTGGGAAGGGGCGAGGCGGCATGCCGGGAGGGAGCTGCCGAAGCGGGAACCAGTCGAAAAATCAAAGGTATCGTTCGCGGATATCGACGGTCGATCGTTTGCCAATATCCTGGTAATTGGCGAGCAGCCACATGTCGGCGCATTCTCGGCCCCGGTCGCGGAGGTCGACCAACGCACCCCAGTCGGCATTGAGTTTACTCGACACGGAGAGGCTCTTCATCGTCTCGTCGTCAGCGATGCCGTGCACGAAGATCCGCTTCAGATTGCCGGACCTTTCCGGCGAGGCGTCGATCAGGTCGGTGACGAAAGCCACCGCTCGCATTTCCCTCAGCAACGACGAATTGAAGCTGATCTCGTTGATGCGGTTGAGGATTTCGGGAGCCGTGCGCGGCACCGCGGTTCGCTCGATTGGGTTGATGTGGACGATCAGAACATCGGGCGTGTCGCAGCCGTAGATCAACGGGAAGATCGCGGGGTTGCCCATGTAACCGCCGTCCCAGTAGAACTCCCCGTCGATCTCGACTGCCTGGAACAGGAAGGGCAGGCACGCCGACGCCATGACCGCTTCGATCGAGAGCTCGTCATTGCCGAATACCTTGACCTTGCCGGTCCGCACATTGGTCGCGCAGATACTGAGCTTGACCGGGCAGCGCGCCATCCTGATCGCGTCCATGTCGATCGACTGTTCGAGAACCTGCCGCAGCGGGTTGAAATTGAAGGGATTGAACTGGTAGGGCGACATCAGCCGCGTCACCATGTCGAACATCATGAAGGCGGGCGAAAATTCGAGCGCCCGCGAGCCGGTGATCTTGTCGAAGATCGTCGGTTGCAGCGGTCCGGATGCGGCCGCATGGCTGACACGCCGCCAGAAACTGGCGAGCGCCGTCTGTGCGCCACTCCGTCCGCCCTCGGCGAGGCCATAAGCAAGAACCGTTGCATTCATCGCACCGGCGCTGGTCGCGACGATGCCTTCGAAGGATAGGTTGGGCTCATCGAGCAGGCGGTCGAGAACCCCCCAGGTAAAGGCGCCGTGCGCACCGCCGCCCTGGAGCGCCAGATTGATCATCCGCGGCCCGCGTTCGTGGGAGGCGGCAGCCGTACTGTCGGCGGTCGTTTTCCTGACGTCTGCATGCTTGTTCATGGAAGTCCCTCCCGATTTGCCCCGATTGGCATTGTCAATGCGCCGTCCAGCCGCCGTCGACTGGAACGGCCGTGCCGGTGATGGAATTCGCGAGATCGCAGCAAAGAAAGACGCTGAGCGCGCCGATTTCCTCAACGGTTGCGAACCGCTTGGTCGGCTGGTTCTTTAAGAAAACATCCCTGATCACGGCATCGCGGGCGATGTTGTGTGACTTCGCCTGGTCATCGATCTGCTGCTCGACGAGAGGCGTCCAGACATAGCCCGGGCATATCGCATTCGATGTCACGCCGAACTCGGCACCTTCAAGAGCAACGGCCTTGGTGAAACCCACGATGCCGTGCTTGGCGGCTACATAGGCGGATTTAAAGGGCGAGGCGATCAGGCCGTGGGCGGAAGCAACATTAATAACGCGGCCATATCCACGCTCGCACATGCCGTCAAACGTCGCCTGGACGAGATGGAAGGCCGCCGAAAGGTTGATCGCCATGATCGCGTCCCACTTCTCCGGCGGAAAAGTGCCGACCGGCGAGACATGCTGGATGCCGGCATTGTTGACGACGATGTCCACCTGGCCGAACCGGGCCTTTGCGCGTTCCACCATCATCAGGATTGAATCGCGCTTTGACATATCGGCGCTGTCATAAGCGACGTCGACATCATTGCTCTCGGCCATCTCTGCACGCAGGGTCTCGATCTCCACTGGATTGCCGAAACCATTGAGCATGACGGAGGCGCCCGCCCTGGCAAGCGCATGGGCAATGCCAAGGCCAATGCCGCTGGTCGAGCCCGTCACGATAGCCGTGCGGCCTTCGAGCATCTTGCGGCCGGCCAGGGCCTCAGTTTCGGTATCAAGCACGTTGAGCATCGCATTCTCCATCTCTTGCGGCGCCACGATCCGTGGCTACCCGATAAGAATGGCGCCCCCGTTGCCATAAGAGAAATGCCGCTCTCTAATAGAATTGATAAATCCATGGCATTGGATGAAGATGGAATGCGGGACCAGAATAGATGCACTGGCATTTAAATGGATCGTTCGGGGGAGCGGATATGGATATCCATCACATCCGGTATTTTCTGGCCGTTTGCGAAACGCGCAATTTCACGCGTGCGGCGCAGAAGTGCAATGTTACGCAACCCGCCTTAAGCCGTGCGATCCAGCAGCTTGAGGACGAGATAGGTGGACTTCTTTTCCGGCGCGAGCGCAACCTCACGCATATAACCGATCTCGGCAATCTCCTGCGTCCACGCTTTCAGCAGGTGCAGGACGAGCTCCTTGGCGTCAAGTCGGAAGCATCGAAGTTTCTCTGCCTCAATGACGCCCACCTAAAAGTCGGCATCATGTGTACGATCGGACCGCGCCGCTTCACCGGCCTGCTCACTGATTTCAATTTGGGGCACAAGGGCATCCAGCTCCAACTCGTCGAGGGCATTCCGGCCAGGTTGTCAGAGCTGCTGGAGCAAGGAGAACTGGACGTCGCAATCATGTCGAGCGCCGACAACTTTCCGGAACGCTTCGATGTGACGCCGCTCTTCCGGGAACGGTTCATGCTAGCCTTTCCGGCCGGTCACCGCCTCAGCCAATACGACGCTATTCCGATCTCGGCAATTGATGGCGAGATATATCTGCGCCGCGTCAACTGTGAGTATTGGGATTATTTAACGGATCTCTGTGACGCCCAGGGGGTGAGCACCATTGTTTCCTATTCCAGCGAACGAGAGGACTGGATCCAGAATCTCGTCGCCGGCGGGCTCGGCATCTGCTTTATTCCGGAATATAGTGCTGTCGTGCCGGGCCTGCAGGTCCGACCCGTCGCGGAGCCCGAGGTTACGCGCGAAGTCTGTCTGGTTACCGTTGCCGGCCGCCGCTTCTCTCCCGCTGTTTCGACCTTCGTCGGCGCTGTCAAATCATATGGCTGGGCGACGACTCCGCTAACCCGCCAGAATGAATATTTGAACTGAAACAATGACCTACGCCCGGCATTCAGCCGATGCGGGCGTTTTCCGCGCGTCTTCATTTTCACCATAGCCTCAGGCTATGGAATTCAGAATGAGGCGGCATTTCTCATTGACCATCGACTCCTCCATCCTCCTCGTCATGCCCGGCCAGAACGCTTCATCCGGGCCTAACAAGGAGAACTCTGATGAAATTCGAACTCAACGCCAAACGCGTGACGCTTGCCACAGTCCTTGCCCTAACATCCTTCACTATAATACCAGGCGGACATGCCTATGCCGGAGAATGCCCGGCCGACCAGGTCGCAACCGAGGGCATGCAGCCCGGCGAAATGATGCCGAAGGACGTCACCGATGAGGTCATCTCCTCAATCGACCTCGCCTCCAAGGGCGATGCCTGGAAAAACAGCGCGCTGCGCATGCGCAAACTTATCGTACAGCCAGGCGGTGTCGTACCGTGGCATTCGCATGAGACGCGCCCGGCAAACATCGTGATCGTTTCCGGATCGATCACCGAATACCGCAGCACCTGCAAGGTGCCGGTCGAACACAAAGCGGGCGACGTGACGGCCGAATTTGGTGCGCTGTCGCATTGGTGGAAGAACAATGGCAGCGAGCCGGCTGTTCTTTACTCCGCCGACATCCTGACATCCGAAGAGCACAAAAACGAATCCATGTGAGCTTTCCCCAGGCTCGCTGACAGGCATCTCCGTCAGGCCGGAGATGCCGCACCGATTCACCCAATCGCTGGAGCGATCGCCATGACGGGCATAGAGAATGGCCTTAATCCGCCACGCACGAGCTTCGGCTCTGCTGCTGCCGATAGCGCGCGCTTCGCCGTCATCGCGCTTATCGCCTTCCTGACACTGGTCGATCTCTTTGCCGCCCAGGCGATCGTGCCCGCGCTCGTCGCGAAATTCGAGGTCAGCCGCGCTGCCATTGGATTCGCCGTCAACGCCAGCACGTTCGGCATGGCCGTAGCGGGGCTCGGTGTCGCCTTCTTCGGCCGCGGGTTCGATCGGCGCAATGGCATCTGGATCAGCCTCGCGCTTCTGTCAATTCCGACGACGGCGCTGGCGTTCACCGACGATCTCTCGATTTTTGCGGCACTTCGTGTCGTTCAGGGCCTGTGCATGTCAACCGCTTTTACACTGACCATGGCCTATCTCTCCGAGCACTTCTCGCCTGCCCAGGCGAGCGGCGCGCTGGCCGCCTATGTCACCGGCAATGTCGCAAGCAATTTTTTCGGCCGCATCGTATCCGCAGCCCTCGCCGGCCTCGGAGGGCTTGAAATCAACTTCCTCACCTTCGCGGCCCTCAATCTCGCCGGTGCGCTGCTCGCCTGGTCGACGCTCAAGAAAACCTCGAAAATGATGCAAACCAGCGAGGACGGCTCGTTCAACATGCGCCGTTGGGCCTATCATTTCGCCGACGGAGAACTCCGCCGCACCTTCGCGATCGGCTTCCTTATCCTGTTCACCTTCATCGGCACCTTCACCTACGTGAATTTCCAGCTTGTGGCCCTCGGCTTGACGCCGATGACGCTTGGCCTCGTCTACCTGGTCTTCCTGCCCTCTATGCTGACGACACCGATGGCAGGAAAGCTCGCCGGCCGCATCGGGGCAAAGCTCGGGATCATCTCGACGCTCGGACTTGCGGTCTTTGGCCTCGCCGCACTCCTGAGTGCCAGATTGCCGTTGGTGTTATCCGGACTGGCGCTGGTGGCGATCGGCACGTTTCTCGCCCAGGCGATCGCCACCGGACTGGTCGGACGGCGAGCGATCACGGACAAGGCAGGGGCCAGCGGAATCTATCTCGCATCCTACTACACGGGCGGTCTCGCGGGCAGTCTCGTGCTTGGTCAGGTTTTTGATCATCTGGGCTGGCGAGCTTCTGTCAGCGTGCTCGTCGCAGCGATGCTTGCGGCGATCGTGATCGCCTTTCCCATCGGCTCAATGCCCGGTCCGTCCCGGCGATAATCTCCAATCATCGAAACCCACATCGAACGGCATTATCCATGCCGATGATCGCCTGCGACAATGACAAGCGTATCCCACCAACGTCACCAAAGGATGAGGAAATGTTCAGGTTCATCAATCTATTATTCGCATTCACCATACTGCTGTCGGCCGCACTCGGCGTGACATGGAGCAGCGTTGCGCAGGCGGGAAAGCGCGACGGTGTCGTCACGCTCAAAAGCCGATATTCGCTCAGCGAAACGGTCAAGAAGATCAAGGCCGATGTCTCGGCGAAAGGCATCATGCTGTTCGACGATATCGACCAGGCCAAGCTCGGCAACGCTGCCGGCAACAAGGTCCGGCCGTCCCGCCTGATCCTCTTCGGGAATCCTGCCTTGGGCACCACCTTCATTACCGCCAACCCGACTTCCGGTCTGGACTGGCCGGTGCGTGTTCTCATTTATGAGGCGCAGGACGGTTCGGTGAATGTCGCCTACAACGATTTCGACTGGGTTGCCCAACGTCATGGGATCAAAAACCGCAAGAAGGAGTTCCATATGGCGACCGAGGTGATTGAATCCGTCGTTTCATCAGTCCGCAAATGAAGAACCAATACTTGGGCGGGACACCCGCCCAGGTATTTCCACCTACGGTGATGTCGAAGCCGCCTTGAGGGGACGCCGCTTCAATCACCACATATCTCGCGCGCGGGTCATTCCGTGACATGGCCCCTCCATAGAACTGCGTCCATGCGTTCACGCCCTGAGGGTCGCGTTTTGGGTGGAGCGCGAGCTCCCTCTCATGACGGCGATCAAGGGGACGCGGCACCTCTCGCTAAATTAGGAAATGCCGCTGGAAAGTGCGCATGATGAAGTCGACCGACTGATCTGTCGGATGACGAAAATCGTCTTTCATTGGATCAGGGAGAAAAGACGTGATTATTTCGTAAGACGGAAAATAAAAGAACCTCTCATCCTGGGCCGCTTTAGGCTCTCGCATAAGCTCGTCTATTGCGACTCGCAATGAGGCTTTAGACACCGAGTTGGCGGTTATGCATGAAACCGGGCGAAAAGTGGCGGCAAGCGGGACAGGCGACAACGTCACGATGATGGTCGCGTCAGGACGATGAGTCCTTATCAACTCATAGATACGCCTGAGGTTATCAAGGTTTTCGGCCGCACTCATCACCCTGAATCCGTGCCGCTGCGGATCGAAGTCGCGCTTTGGAATAGCACGCCAGAATATTTCGCCGGTGGGCTTGTCGTACCAGACTTCTGAAAGCCCCAGGGTCAGTATGAAAACGTCGGATTTCTCAAAGATTTGTTTCGTCGAATCTCTGACGTCGTCGGAATAATCGCCAGGTACACCCGCCTTGTCATGCCAAAGCTCGATTTTAGGGACCTTTCCTTCAAATGCCCATTCGAACTGTTGGCGGATAGCCGCCGAGTTCACGATACCTTCCCCACTTCTCACGACGTAAGAATTGAGGGTCATGTCGCGGCCGAATACCTGATAGCCTTCATTGTAGAGGAATTTTGTAACCTCACTGGCAAAGCAGCTACCAAATGCTGTGATATAATGTTCTTTGCTAATCAGGGGTGCGGTTGGTAACCATCCCTTTCCAACATACTCGTCGACAGAACTCAGGTTCTTGATCGCCTGCTTGTCGGGATAGAAATTGGTCGTTTCACCGCGATACCAGGTGGCATGAGCGCGCCGCGTCCGTTTTCCCGTCTCATAGAAAATATGGTTCGCGCTCTCCTCTTTCTTCACGAGGCCCAGCGCGCGCTTCACGCGGTAAATGATTGTTTTCTCTGCAGCTGCGGACATAATGTTAAATCCCGATACTCCACTGGTAGATACACCGGTCCCTAGGCGAGGGCTACGCCCGACGGAAGAAACCGACTGTCAGTAGCGGCCAGATTCGGCACGAGTTCTTCCCACAACGATTTTACCCGTTGAACCCCAACTGGCTAAGCCGAGCGTAAAGACCGTCGTCAAGCTTCGCAAGCGCCTCGTGATTGCCCTCTTCGACGACACGGCCCTGCTGCATGACGACGATCTTATCGGCACGCACGACAGTGGAAAGCCGGTGGGCGATGACGACGACGGTGCGGCCGGTCATTGCTTGGTCGAGAGCTTTCTGGACGGCAGCTTCGGATTCGGTGTCGAGGGCGGAGGTTGCCTCATCGAGCAAGAGGATCGGAGCGTTGCGCACTAGCGCGCGGGCAATCGATAGTCGCTGGCGCTGGCCGCCCGACAGCGTCACGCCGTTTTCGCCGACGGGGGTATCGTAGCCGTTGGGCTGCGCCAGGATGAATTCGTGGGCGTAGGCAAGCCGGGCGGCCTCTTCCACCTCGGCGTCCGTCGCATCCGGCCGGCCATATCGGATATTGTTGCGGATCGAGCCTTCGAAGAGGTAGGGTTGCTGCGATACATAGGCGAGCTGCTCACGCAGCGACTGTTTGGTGACATGGGCGATGTCCTGCCCGTCGATCAGGATCTCGCCGCCCTTCGGATCATAGAAGCGCGGGATCAGATTCATGATCGTCGATTTTCCGGCGCCGGAAGGGCCGACAAGCGCCGTGGTCTTACCGCCTTCGGCAACGAAGCTAACGCCGTTCAGGACGGTCTCGGTGCCATAAGCAAAGGAGACGTCGCGGAACTCGATCCGTGCCTCGGTCGGCCTCAGCGGCTTGGCATCCGGCAGGTCGCGCTGGCGTGGCTCCATGTCCAGCAGTTCGTAGATCATCCGTGCGTGGACGGCAGCCCGCTCCATCTGCACTTGCAACTTCGCAAGACGGCGGAGCGGATCGTAGAGCAGCAACAGCGCCGTGACGAAAGAGAAAAAGGCACCCGGCGGTACATTAAAATAGATCGAGCGATAGGCGGCATAGGCAAGTATGCCCGCAAGCATGAGGCCGGCAAAGCTCTCGGTCACGGGTGCGTTGCGTTCAGATAGGCGAGCAAGCTGATTGGATCGATTTTCGACCGCAACGATGACGTCTTCGACCCGCGCCTCCAGCGCGCGCTCCATCGTAAAGGCCTTAACCACGGAAATGCCCTGGATCGTCTCCTGCATGGTTCCGAAGAAAATGCCGTTAAGGCGGATACCTTTTAACGCAACCTCTTTGAGTCGACGCGAGAAAAATCTGAGCCCAAAGAGCAGAGCCGGTGCCATCAGCAAAACGACGATGCTCAGCAGCGGATCCTGATAGACCATCACTGCGAGCAGCGAGACGAAGGAGAGCATGTCCCGCGCCGTCGACGTTACCGTCAGATTGAGAACGTCGCGTATGCCGGAGATATTCTGGCTCAGTAACGCAGCGACCTGCCCCGACCGTCGTTCGTCGAAAAACTCAAGCGGAAGCGTCATCAGATGAGCCGCAAGCCGCTTCTGGTAGCGGGCCACGATACTGTTGCTGACCCTCGAAAGCGCAACAGCCTGACCGTAACTTGCAAATCCTCGGATGACGAATGCGGCAAAGAGCGAGAAACAGATCAGCCATACGAGCCTTGCGTCTTTACTGACAAAGGCCTCGTCGACAATGCCCTTCATTGCGTAGGCCGTATAGGCAGTAGAAAGCGCGACCGCAGCGAGGCAGGCAATTGCGAAGCTATAGCCAGGGATATGGTCCCGGAAATTTTCGGAAACCACCCGCTTCAATATCTCAAGAGTGCGGACGTTCGGTTTTGCTGGAGACATGAGCGCTCGTATGAATTTCCCGCCGGCTCAGCCAAGCGGTGGGGTCGAGCTGGCGTCTTACTGGCCAATGACCGGAAAGTCGAGTATTCATCGCGCCTGATAAAACCGCGCGACTGCCAGGAGGCGTTCGGCTGATCATCTTTGCACAGCCATCAGATTCATGTAAACGCTGCGGCAGAACGCGACTGCCATTAACTTTAGAATGGGGTCGGGCAGCAGATTGACGTCACGCTGCTGTCACGAGATCACGTGGCCGTTCGCTTACTGGCAGCCTGCTAGCGTTTGCCGCCTCGGGAGATTGCCAGGCACGAAAAACGCCGCAGGATCCTGATCTGATCTCCTGAAAGACAATGACTATGCGAGAGACGGTTCCATGACAGTTCAGGACGTAGATCAGTTCTGCTTCAATCTCCGTAGTGTCATCGCTGGAAGGAGGGTCTCGCTGGTCGGCAATGCAGCGTCACTGCTCTCCACTCGCTTCGGTCAGCAAATCGACGATGGATGCGTCGTCAGAATAAATTCCGGAGTGCCAATCCGGCCAGCGGCCCAGGGTCGGAGGATCGACATCCATTGTTTCAGCACAAGATCAAGCTTCCTTTACAACATGGGTCGCGCATCCTGGCGTGTGCGACTTAAGAGGCGCTATTTTGACGGTGTCTTTTCCGTCTGGATGAGCGCGATGGAACGCGAACTGTGCGAAGATCCGCAGCAGGCCTTTTATCCTATCGCATTGCTGGACGATTTGACGGCTCGGCTAGGTGCGTCTCCCTCGATGGGCTCAAGAGCCCTTCACATGCTAACCGAATTGACGGAGGCCGAAATCTGGATGTTCGGCTTCGATTTCAAGGAGAGCGTGAGCTACTATCGCCGGAAGGACAACCGCGGCCCGCATGACTGGGCTGCGGAACGAGATTACACCTACTCTCTGGTCCGTGAAGGTCGCGTCGTCCTGATGCGCTGAGCCGTCGTCGCCGCTTCAATCGATACCGCTAGCGGAATCGGATGCTTTTCACCGAACGTCCGACAGAAACCGCCGTACGTTAGCCCCGAGCGCAACCCGCACTCCTCGCTGCTCGGCAGCAGAAATATAGCGTCCAATCACGTTCTTTTCCCGGACCGGATCATGCACGAATGACGCCGCCGCCCACGCGCGTGCCTCATCGGCAGTCGCGACCGCGTCGTTGTAGCCGACAAGATAAGGCGTCTGAAAGAACGTGAAGCCGTGGATGGCGACTTCTTTGCACTGTGCGCTTAGAAAAAACAGGATTGCACTGGCGCCGACCGTCGGTTGAAATCCGCCCAGCTCGCGCCGCACACTCTCACAAAAGCGAGTTGAAGGCACCATCAATGCGGGGCCTTGAAAGCCCTGGAGTTCCTCGCGCTTCTTGTACAAGCGAGATTTACTGCCTTTGAAGCCCCAGTGGGGAAACACTAAGAAGCGAACGCCGTGCTCTCGCAGTAAAGATGCCGGAATTGCGCCCGCGCTTCGGTCACCGTGCTCTACGAGATTATGAAAAAGCACATCGGTCCGCGAGCCTAGAATGGACGGGCTTTTTTGAGCAAGTGCTATGCCGTTGTTCAGTCGGACGATCACATCATAACCGTCAACAACCACGTTCTCGAGATCCTCGACAACCGTCTGTGCGGGGCCAATAATTATGACCTTTTTTCCAGCGAAGCCCGACGCATTCAGTGACTGTATTCGCCACGGGTTAAGCGGAGAAGCGGTAATTTTAAATCTCATCCACCGTTGGATTATATCCAAGGTGCGGCCAGTTTGCCTAAGTAGTCTCACGAATGCTTCTCTGGTCACGCCCGTTCATCCAAAATAGGGCTGCGCAGCTTTGACTGTGCTCGATCTCGATAATCGGCAATCTTGCTGACAATTTCTGCGCGTCGGTCGACGGCCTCCTTTACGATCTCGACATTCAGATACGCGAGGTTCGATATTTTCAACGGCAATGCTGCATCATTGACCACTGCCAGAACTTTCGACCGGTCAGTCAAAGGCAATACGGGTACACCCGCAAATGAAGCGAGGATGAGCCCGTGAAGCCGGTTCGTAATGACGACGTCACTAGCCTTCATTTCGGCTACGGTATCCTGCCAGGTTAGAGGAGCAAGAAATTGTGCTCCGTGGGCCTCGGCGCTCGGCTTTTGAACCGCAAAGTCCTCGCTTTCGCACGTTGTCAGGAGTGCAATCGAAATGCCGTGCGAGCGCAGACGTTGAAGCGCCCCGCTGATTGCAACCGCCTCCTGACTCGTTACTACGAGCAGCACCCGTAACGTTTTCCCACGAGATGCGGCCTCTACTCTCTTTCCAATCTCAGCTAGCGAAAAGACACAGTCGGCACCGAGCACAGCATCGAGACCAAGCTCCTTGAACATAGCTTCGGATGTGCTGTCGCGCGCGATGAGCGGGGCTTGAATGTGCGAAAAGTCGGCAGCTAAACCGCTCCGGGTGTTCACCTTCCAAAGGGATGAAGAGACCGAGACGGGATAGGAAAAGATTCGATCGGTGTGTGCAGCCATAGCTCTTAGCGTGGCGAACATGGATACTCCCGAGTTCTCGCCCGTCCACTGTGCTCCGCCGGCAATATAGACTCCTTCGTATCGCGAAAAAGTTTCCGCGTCGGAAGTCGCGTTTCTCGCCAAGGATCTGATCCTCGAAGCTTGGTAACGCTGCCGCAAGCGAAATAATCTCGCTATTTTGACCCTTAGCCGCTGGAAACGATGATTGTCGGTGAACGTCGTTCCCGCAAGTTCAAACGGCGGGGCAACTTTCCTAAAGGCCGCGAGTCTGGCGCGATCTACGGATACAAATCCTTGGGAATAGACATGGACAGGGTGCCCTGAACGCTTTCGTTCCAGATCGACGAGCATCGCATGCAATATTGCGAAGTCGCCTAGATTACCTTTAAGGTTGGCGAAAACGATCGCGACGGGAGCTTTCATGCTGTGCTTTCTTCGGTTTCGTTCAGTTTTGCGTGGCGTTGCATGTGCCGAGAGGCGCTGTCAAGATTCGTCGGGAGCGGAGTTTTGTTTTGATTGACGCAGTTGTTACTTGGGTCGATGGGGATGATCCTGCCCATGTTGCAAAAAGGGCGGTTTTTCAACCAAAAGCAATACATTCTATGGCTACCGCCTCGACACGCTTTGCGCATCGCGGCGAGATTAAATACTGCGTGTGGTCAATCTTGCGCTTCTGTCCTTTTATACGACGCGTATTTGTCGTCACTGACGACCAAAAACCTGACGCTCTGGAAAGCCTTGTAGCTGCGAACCCCGACTGGGCAAGTCGAATCGAAATTGTCAGTCACCGTTCAATTTACGGAGAGCATGACGATTTGCTCCCGGTTTTCAGCTCACGCTCAGTTGAGACGATGCTCTATCGCATTCCGGATCTCGCCGAACAGTTTATCTATCTCAATGATGACATTTTCATTGGACGCAGCTTAACAGCTGACTACTTTTTTCGAGACGGCAGGCCTGTGCTAAGGGGCCAGCTAAGGCGTTTTCCCAATAACTCAACCACGTGGTTCAAGGCCATTTTTCGTCGTGGTCCGAAGCGAGCAGGCTTCAAGGAGGCCCAGCAAATGGCTGCGCGCTTGGCAGGGCGAACCGATGATTATCTCCTTGCGGGACATCACCCTCACGCCATGCGAAGATCGACGATGGCCGCTTTCCTAGAGCAAGACGTTACAGCGCTGCGGGCTCAGGCTGGTTATCGTTTTCGCAGTCCCGCGCAATTTTCCCCAATCGGCCTTGCAAACAATCTGGAACTGGATAGCTCCTTCGTGGAGGAGCCTGCCGACTTTGGCTTTATCAAGCCTCCTCGAAATAAACGGGCGTCGGCTAAAATCGCTGCTACGATGCGCGCTCTGGTCCGCGGTGAGCTTGCGTGTATCTGTGTGCAGAGCCTCGACGCAATGACCGAAGAGGACAGTCGCGTTGTCTTCTCGGGCTTAGAAGAGTGGTTCAGCCTGTCACGCTAGTCTCGGGGATGAGCTCGCGCATCATCCTCCTACGAAAATCCTGTGAGTCGCCATCGAGCGTGGGCGAGTAAGATCCCTCGATGCCAGGACTTTTCAACCGCTTCAAAAGCGTGTGGGAGCCAAAGCGCTCTGCCGCTTCCCGTCGGCATGCGTTAATATAGTGGATGCGGCCCTCATCATCGCTCGCGAGTCTTTCGATGAGCCCTGCCACCTGATGTGGCTCGCAATAAAGCGCCAGATCACCGAACGTGGGTTCGAATGCAGGAGGAAGGATTACAGGAAGTCCCGAAAGTACGGCCTCGATTATCGTTCGCCCAAAAGCTTCGTCTCTGGTTCGTGCCGGGAAGTTTACAAACACATCAAGTTGCGAAAGGTAGTCTGCAACGCCCATCGTTCCGAACGGCTCGACCTCCCAGTTGGAGGGCAAAGCGCCTAACCGTTTTCTAACCGTTTCTGCTCCGCCCATGATTTTTACGACAATATCACTGCGGCAAGGGTAGGCAGCCCGAAGTTCCTCCGCATCTTCGAGCCATTTTCCGTCGTGGTCCCGGCCATGGCGTCCGATGACGACGGGGGCAGTCAGGTGCCTCCGCGGCGCAAAGGAGAAATCCTCAATTTTGAAAGCCGGTGGCCAATCGATCGGCGCCAATAAGTCCGGGCAAGCAGATTTCGAAAGGGCCTTCCTGGCTTCTTCGCGGATAATCGGGCTGATTGGATAGACACTCGAATGCGGAACTCCAATCCTTGCGGCGCGACGATTCAGCGCCTGCCAGTTGAACAGCGGTTTCCCATTCTCGCTCCACGCGGAATTGTTCACGACATACAAAGCCCGTCCGGCATCGATCCTCTTCATCAGATTGCGGAAAACCGGCGTCATAACCATGCGAGGGCCACGGGCGATAAGGGTTTGGCACTTGATGTGTTTGACGTTATGCGCGGGAACGATTTCGTCCATGAAGGGAAGGAAGCGTTCAGCCACCCAATTGCGTTTCCAAAGCGACCGTTTGACTGGGCAATGTACTATGATCGTGGTCAGTCCAGCGGCGGAAAACTCCTCGAGCTCAGTGACAGTGGTTGAGGCGTTTCCACCGACGAAGGCGCAATTCGTCACGATACAGACATCGACCGAAAAAGTATCCCCTTGTCTAAAGTTCGAGGCTTCGACGACGCCGCTAGGAGGGGGCTCAATCCATCTGGCGAACAATCGGCTTGATGAAGGGTATCGAGGCATCGGCAGTTCCAGTTAACGTGCTGCCCCATAACATAGAGCAGCGTTTAAATCGAGCAGGCATTCCCCAGGTACCATTCCGTTCGACGCTTCGGGATCGCTGAACGCTGCAGGTTAAGAAATCTCGACAGGCAACCGTTGCCGCGTGATCGCCACCAGGGCACACGATGTAATTCGTGCCAACAGCCACCTTTTAACAGCGGTATCGTTGGCCGACAGCCACGTGCCATTTAGAGATGAGTGTCGCTGCGGCGGTCCTATCGAACCGGCAAGAGAACGGATTGCAATCTGAGGGACTGCGTATTATCTGGAGGCAAAACTTAGAGAGATTCAATGAATATTTTGGCGCTGAACTGGCTCAGCAATAACATTGGCGACGACGTTCAGACGGTGGCTGTGATGCAGCATTTGCCGCGCGTTGACGCCTTCATCGACCGAGATCACCTCAACACATACGATGGCCCCCAAGCCATCCTGGTCACAAATGGCTGGTTTCTAGAAGAACTCGATAACTGGCCACCGAGCGAAGCGATTAAACCTATCTTCTTTGGCTTCCACGTACAGAAGCGAGCCAAGCCGACTATTGCCCGGCATGCAGCCTACTTAAAAAAGCATGAGCCCATCGGATGCCGCGATAGCGGCACGGTAGAATTCATCCGGAGTTTAGGAGTTGAAGCGTACCTTTCGCTTTGTGCCACATTGACGTTCGATGCGCCTGCCGAGCGAAAGCCTGACTCGATTTACCTTGTTGAGGCAGATCTCAGCGACTTAACGCCGAACTTTCGTAATAATCACGGGCTCAAACTGAAAACCGTCAGCCATCGGGTGCCAGAGACACCGACGGATGTACGTCTCAGGTTTGCACGCGAGATTATCGAAACTTACGGCCGTAAAGCGGCACTGATAGTCACCAAGCGCATTCACTGCGCAATGCCCTGTGTCGCTATGGGCATTCCAACCGTCTTCATCGGTCCCAAGACCAATCGCACTGCAATAGTTGAAGAGATCGGACTTCAGCGGCGTTCAAAGTGGCATCCTATCAATCACCCGTTTGCAAGTAGGGTTGCTGAGATACCGCCAGCATTGAACATTGATGGCATCAAAGCGCAAATCCGTCAGGACTTGCGAAGCAGGATCGCTGCAGCCCTGGCCTAGTCTAGCGTTGTCGCCAGCCCCGCGATGAAATCGCGCTTAACACGCTTACTCCCTCCAGTGATCCGCTACCCAGCGCGTCGGACGGATAAAATGCCGAAGATGCGCGAAGAACGTGTCCCGCTTCTGCCGTTTGCCCTTGTTGAAGCTTGCCATAAGATGTCCGACCAGATTGTCGGCGCCGCGTTCGTGGTATTTCCCGCTTATCGCCTGCTCTGGGCGAAGACCGCGGGGGAAGATGACGACTTTCGCGCTGTGGGGGAGCCGCGGTGCAAGGAAGTAATTGAGCGGCCAAGAACGCCGGCAATCTTGACGAAAGTGCAGAACCCACTCGCGCGGGAAGAACTTCGGACCATCCGGAACGTTTTTGGTTACGAAGCGCTGCTCAAACCGGTACTCATCGGCAATCACCTGTGGTGCCGCCTTAAATTTCTCTTGCAGCGGCGCGAGCTTGCCCACCGGAAATCGAAACAGCGATGTCTGACCCAGCTTTTCAAACGGCGTGGTCTGATTGCGCGCCATGACGACGTCATCGGCGCTGCCAACCTCAAAAAACGGATCGAGCGACGCAACAATCACAAGGTCCAGATCGAGAAACAAGACTGGGCCGCGGAGGGACCCTAAAGTTTCTCCCCAAAGCCTAGCCTTGTTCCAGATCCCTGGGGATTTCTCTGGCATTTTCGCGACGTCTAATGGTGGTAAGTCCTCGCAAAGAACCTCAGGCCGAATGCCATCGCGCTTATCCGTGAAACATGTGAACGTAAACGGCGGAGTTATATTTCTCGCAACCATGGCATAAAGGCGATTGATATAGGGAGGGCCGAACTTCGTACCCCAGTTTATGCAGATCACCTGTTTCGTGCCTGCCGCAGGTAGCGCCTCGCTCACAGCCATTTCCTCCGCCATTCCTTTTTTAAATCCCAATGCTCCAAGCCGTTTGCAAAGATCTCGCGCATGCCAGCAGACACAAAATAGCACGTAGCCATTGTTTCCATTGTCAGATGCCGCCTATTGTGACGTGTTGTCTCGAACGACATTGTTGCCGCCCCTGCTAACGATCAGATCGCGACCACCACCGACGATCCTGTTTCCTTCGACATTGTTGTTGTCAGCAAAGTCTGCATTGCTTGCGCTGCTGCCAAATGGATAGGCCGGATCGGTAAAGCAATAGTCCTTGCCGCCGTTACGGGATCCCAGCCAAACTGCCGGTTGCTTTCGGCCAGAAGAATAACGAAACGTGTTTTGCGTTATTTGATTGAATTCCGGTTTCTGGTGGCGAATAACGCCGCCTTCTCCGCAATTGCGATAGACGAATATTCCGCCATTGTCGGAGTTTTCGAACGTATTACGGGAAATCGTATTTCTTGCAGAACCATCGATAGCTATCAACTCACGCTTGTCCGTTTTGATGCTGAAGACGTTTCCGGAGATCGTGTTGCGGGCTGACTCGGCGTCAAGATATACGGCAACGGCGGTGCTGCGACCTGATATTTGAGACGATATCAAAGCCGCTCCTGTTACGCCCGGCCCCACATAGAACGGTATGCCACCGGGTGCTTCGATCCGAACTTTCTCAAATCTCACGTTGGCCGGCGCCGCGGCCTGGGCATAAGTGGTGTGATCAGGCTTGAGCGAAGAAGCCTTCATGACTTCTCCGTTCGCATTTTCTCCGAGACCGTAAATCCTGACAAATCCTCTGATCCGGCAGTTACGAATGGTGACATTGCGCGGAGCATCCCACTGCCCCGACGCAATCCGCGTCGAGCGAACGACGATCCCTGTCTTCTGCATCCGTGAACTACCGGAACTGACGTCGATCAGCCCCCCGCCACAATCAAGTACTGCGTTTGAAGCGGAACTTCCTTCGAAGATCAACTGACGGGTCACGACGTCGCGCGAAGACAGCTGGATATTGCACCGCAAGGAAACCGGCTCTGAACCAGGGGCCCTTATTTTGGAGATCGTCGCCTGTCCGCACGGTGTGCTTTGCCCAGCGTCTTCGCTTGGTGGCGAGGTGTCGGTGGGAGGCTCCTCGACCGGAGTTAATGGCCCGGTGTTTTCGTCATCAGGCGACGGCACGGAGGGGTCCGGCGGTCGCTGAGGATGCGGCCTCTGATATCCAAGATCGGGCTGCAAAAATGAGCTGTCAATATAGGGCGCTGCGCCCTGGCAGCCGACCAGCAAGGCGAGGCCCGTTGACATTATGACAGCTTTCGTCTTGTCGAGTATCATTCTATCTCCGTTGCCCCACGTCGCGCGAATCTCCACCCGATTTCTTACCAGATGTTCGTCAAGGAACGTCTATTTTCACAGGATGTTTGCGGATCGGCGGCTCTACGTAGGCGCCCGGCTCGTTGACATTTCGCACCAGCAACCTCGAGGCAATGCTTTCGGCTGCTGCCTTCGCTCCCTCTTTCGAATAGAAGTTGCCGCGAACCTGCACGGAGGCAGCGAGCAATCGCATGAACGCGCCAAGAAGCTTTGCCGATGGCGGTTGTGGATCTTGCCAGAAACGATCGATGGAACCTGGATCCGTCAGCCCTTCGATATCATAAATCGTCACTCCGAGCGTCTTAACGGGCTTTCCTGCCTGCAATGCGGAAAGCGCAGCTGTCGAATTGACTGTGACCATGCCCCGGCTTGCAGCGATCAGCGTCGAGAGATCACCGCCGTCGATAACCTGCACGCGACCGGACAGGCCGAGCGACAGGGCCGTGGCGTTCACATAGTCGTCCCAGTCGATAAGCCCGTTATCGAGCGGATGGACTTTGACGAGCAGCTTCGCTTCTTGCGGTGCGTGCTCGGCAAATGAACGCAGAATATAGCGGATCGCATCCCGCTGGCTGTGGAAAGGCGAATGGGCGCGCAGCTGATAGTCGGTTTCAATCTGCAGGGGATAGACAAAGAACGCAGCATTATCGGAAGACAGCTGGCCAATTCTCAAATTCGCCTCGCGGGCCCTCTTGCGGCCTGTTGCGAGCCTTCTCAGCCAGCCGGCATATTCGGCGAGCGGATGAAATAGCCCGTGCCGCCGGTAATGAGGATAAAAGAGCGAGAGGAACACGGTCGGCAGGTAATACAGGAGATCGGCGATCGCTTCGGAGAGGAAAGTGTGACTGTAGCGCCTGTTCCAATCGGGTTCCGGCAGGCCTTCCGCAGCCGCAAGTATATGATCCGGATCAGCGGGAAAGCGTGAGTTGGACGAAAGGCCCTCGCGCTCGATCGTCACCCAATCGGGCCTAAGATGCCCCATCTCGATTGCGTAGATCGAAACGCCCATCATGCGGGCTTCGGCGATGGCAGCACGGTGATAGGGTCTTTCCTCGCCGTGGACGATAAGGTCGGTGATCTTGCTGTCGGCGATGAGATGACGGACATAGCCCGACCAGGCGGCGAAAGGACCCCGATAGTTCAAGGCACCTCGCCTGCGCCAGAACAGCCAATCCCCGCTGTTGAGGTTGACGCGGAGGCACGCGCAGCCTGCTGCCTCAAGACGGTCCGCGATCCGGCAATAGAGCATGGACGATGGCCCCTGGAGAAACAGGAAGACGCGTTTCGCCTTCTCCTCTGAGCGGACCACCGGCACGATCATTGCGCCGGCAACTCTTTGCTGAGGCCGGCATAGCGCAGCAGCGTTCCGAGCAGGTTCCATGGCGCTTCTTCCCGCGGAGGAACAGGACGCTGCGAATGCGAGCGAGCGCGACCGAGCGGCACGATCACGTAATCGGTACGAGGGTCCGGAAACGGATCGGCGAAAGCCTTCAAGAGCGGCGCATGATCGCCGTAGAAGAGCAACCAGACTGGCCGGTCCAGCGTATCGAGATGATGGGCCAGGTTTCCAAGGGCGTGATCGGCGCGACGAAGGAGCTCGGAATAGATCTCCACAGAATCCGTGAGGTCACCGACGCGACCGGCCTCCCAGGGGCCATGGTTGGCCATTGAGGCGACGAACAGGAAATTCTTGATGTCCGGATCCTTTTCGATCTCGCGGATAACGCTTTTCGTCAGCATCTGATCGCTCACATAAGGGCCGTCGCGCTCCGGATTGTGATCGAATTCGTCGAGCATCATCATGTGATCGAAGCCGAGCTGCGGCATTGCCTTATGACGCAGGAAGAAGGTACGGTCATAGGGGTGAATGAACTGCGTCTTCCAGCCGGCATCCTTCAGCTTATTCGGCCAAACGACATCCGCATATTGGCTTGCGCTCAGATAGGGGTAGCTCGCATCGATATGCACGTCGTCCGGCTGAAGTCCGCTTAAGACTGCAAATTCTGTGCGAAGCGTATAACCGCCTTCGAACACGCTGGTCATGCGGCCCCACTGCGCCGCCCGCTTGCGCAGCCGATCAAGATTGGGAAGCTTCAGGTCTTTGACCTCGAAATGACGAAGGTCGATGAAGGATTCCGACTGCCAGACGACGATGAGCGGCGGCTCTTCGTCGCCGTCCGGATCCCAAAGATCGTGCAGCGCCGACTTCAGCATGACCGACAGCTCGTGCACGATCTTCTCGCGGCGGCGGCCAAGCCATATGATAAAATGCAGGACGACAGACGTGAACGTGCCGAAGCGGACCGTATTCTTCTTGATATCGATCGGTCCAACGAGCTGCTGAGTGGCCCGCGAAACCGGCCCGTTCACGGGACCATAGAAAAGCGCCAGCCACGGGCCGAAGGCAACGGCAAGTCCGACCAGCACCGAGAACAGCCGTGCGCTGTCAGGCAAGATGTGCGGCTCGAAGTAGAAATAGAGCCCGGTCACGCCGAAAACGTACAGGAACGAGAATATCCAGAAGAAGACGTTGAGCGAGGTCGCATAGAAAATCTCCTTGTATTTGAAGACATCGACGACGAGCGCGATATCGGAGAAAATCAACGGCTCTCTGATGAACTTGAATTTGGCGCGTGAAATCCCGGTGAAAATCACAAAGAAGCTCATCGTCGCCTGCATGGCGTAGATCGGCCGCCACGTCACCGAAAAGAACCCCGCAAAGACCAGAGCGATAACCGGAAGGCGCGCGGCAAGATCGAGCGCATAGCGCGCGGGTGTCCGCTCGATCTTGTTCTGGCGATAGACGACAGACGGCATCGCGAACCAGTCCGTTGCGTAGACGAAGAGGCACGTCAGGACGAAGCAGGAGGCAACCAGTAGAAAGGGGACATCATGTAAGCGCAACGAAACCATCGATTTTCTATTACCGGCAATAAATGCCAAATCCGATTAAAGCTTGGGCGTGTCAATGCCCGATGATATCCCTGTCTTCAAATGCACAGTCGATGACCTTGCATGCGTTTCCCTTACGCCACGCTTCAATCGATAACGGTACCAGCGCGAAAGCAGCGGCTTGATGAACGGTCCCAGATAGGCAAGCGCCATGAGAGATGGCGTAAAGTGGATCTTCGAGCGGTTGCGGTCGATACCGGCGATAATTCGCTGCGCAATTGCTTCGGCCGTCCACGGCTTCACCTTGCCCATGAGAACCTCGGCCTGCCATGGCCGCATCGTCATTTCGCGCTGATACTGGGGTGTCAGCGTGTCCGGCGGAAAGCAGATGGAGACGCGAATTCCCGTTCCGACAGCTTCCGCCTGAACGGCTTCGGCAAAGCCCTTGAGGGCGGATTTGGAGGCGCAATAGGCCGCATAACCGTGAAGGCCAATCAATGCGGCACCCGACGAGACCACCATGATGGTCCCCTGCCCCCTCGCCTTCATGCTGTGATAGACGGCACGGGCGGCATTTGCCGTGCCCAGGAGATTTGTGGTTATTTGCTGGTCGAAGGCCGCTGCTGGAAGAGCGTCGAAGGCGGCCGGTTCGACGATGCCGGCAGAGGCGATCAGCACATCGCAGTGGCCGTTTGCCGTTTCACAGGCTTTGACCGCAAATGCCAGGTCCTCATGTTTGGAAACGTCAGCCGAAAAGGCAAAAGCGCTTCCGCCTTTCGATGCAGCCTTGACCTCTCGAAGCGCCTGATCCAGGCGTTCGGCATCGCGTGCGATCAGCGAAACACGCTCGCCTCTGGCGGCGTAAGCCTTTGCGACTGCTAATCCGATGCCGCTTGAACCGCCGGTTACGATGACATGCATTGCATCGTCCTGCCTAAGGCTTGCCCGCCATCTGGTTCATCGGCAGGAGTTTCATGACCTTTTCGAAGTCGATCGAACCTAGGCCGAAATTGCGGTCCTGTAAATCTTTGAGCCGCTTCGCTGTCACAGTGACAGCGTGGGCAATCTGCTCATCCGTGTGATTGCAGGTGATGAAGAAACGCAGCCGCGCCATGCCCTCGGGAACTGCCGGATGGATGATCGGAAGCGCGTTTATGCCCTCTTCGAGAAGATCATTGGAAAGCTGCACGGCCCGAACGGAATCGCCGACGATCACCGGAACGACGGAATAACCGGTCGCAAGGCCGGTATCGAGACCGGCGTCCTTCGCAAGCCTGAGAAAGAGCGCGCCGTTGCGCCGCAGGCGGGCAGTACGGTCCGGCTCTTTTGCCAATATTTCAAGGCCGGTCAATGCCGCAGCCGCCAGTACCGGCGCCAGGCCGACACTATAGACGAAGCCACCGGCTTCGGCCTTCAAGACGTCCGCCAGGGCCTGGCTTCCGGCTATATAGCCGCCGCAGCTCGATGTGGTCTTGGAAAGCGTTCCCATCCAGATGTCGACGTCATGTGGATCGATACCGCAATGTTCGAAGCTGCCGCGACCAGTTTCTCCAAGGACCCCGAGAGCGTGTGCCTCATCGACCATCAGCCAGAAGCCGTAACGCGACCTTAGCTCGACCAGGGCCGGCAGGTCGGCGATATCGCCATCCATCGAATAGACGCCTTCGACAATCACCAGGATACGGCGGAAGTCGGAGGACAGTGTCTTCAGAACGGATTCGAGGTTCTCGACATCATTATGCTTGAAGAGACGTCGTGTCGCGCCCGATTGCTTGATGCCGGCAAGCGCACTGTTATGAATGAATTCGTCATGGATCACGAGGTCTTGCGGGCCCATCAGACAGCTGATCGCAGCGACATTGGTCAGGTAGCCGCTGACGAAGCAGACGGCAGCGTCGACCCCGTAGACCTTGGCAAGTGCATGTTCGAGTTCGACATGCACGGGCCGCTCTCCGGCAACCAGCCGGCTTGCCGACGCAGAAATGCCAAAGCGATCTATCGCCTCTTTTGCCCGCTGGTTGACGAGCGGGTCCGTATTGGTTGCGAGGTAGTCATAAGAGGCAAAGTTTGCGAATTCCCGGCCGGACATGACAGTCGTTGCACCTGCCGCCTTGTCATGAGACCGGTAGAAGGGGTTGCCGATGCCGGCCATCTGCGCCCCGATCTTCTGGGTCATCACCCGCTGGTATTCCGGCAATTCGTCGAATCGTGTCACCTGGCGAACCGGCGACTGAGGGTGGCGGTTCATCCGGGCTGTCCGGTTTCTGCCGGACGACTCGTTGGCGTGCCGCATCTGATCGAGCAGTCCCGTTTTCCGGTCCTGCGCCTTGCCTTCTGAATTGGTCATTTCACATTGCCGCTTTCTGAACGGTGCCAGAATGACTCTGGATCAGTTGGCTGACAACCTGCTCGGCGTCGCCTACCCCCTCGTTTCCACTGCTACGGCTGGCCACGCGCTCCCGAAGACGAGCCACGACATCGCCAATGGTCGTGCCATCGCTGATACCGCTCAGTGGTATGTCGAAACCGGTCTTCTGCTGAAAGCTCATGCCGAGTTCCATCGCCATCAGGCTGTCAAGCCCGATGTCCTTGAGCACCTTTTCCGGTGTGATTCCATCTTCGGTGATGCGCAGGATCGCTGCGATTTCGGCAGCCACCAGCTTATGGAGGAGAGCCTGCGCTTCATCTGCAGACTTGCCGGCGATCATCGCCTCAAGGTCAATGGTTTCGTTGTCATTGACCGCCTGGCTGCTTCCTGCCTGGCGCATGATCGTCTCGAAAAGCGACTTTCCGGCAATTGGCAGAAGGCGCGCCGCGCTCCAGTCAACCTCGGCGATCATGACGGTCGCACCCTCGATACGGCCCTGGTCGGCAAGCATGTAGCGCTCGACCTGCTCAAGCGCATCGCTCGCTTTCAAGGCCGACTTGCCGATGCGCTTCGAAAGCACCTCGTTCACCTCCGCGTTACGCGCCAGGTAGCCCTTGTCTGCAATCGCGCCGAAGCCGACCGCCAGACCGGCAAGTCCGGCTGCGCGACGCTGGCGCGCCAAACCTTCGAGGTAGCCGTTGGCTGCGACATAATTCGCCTGACCTGGATTGCCGAGCATCGTCGTCGCAGACGAGAACAACAGGAAGAGGTCGAGGTCGTCATCTGCCGTCAACCGGTGGAGGATTTCCGCGCCCTTGACCTTTACGTCGACGACGGGCCGGTTGCGTTCTGCCGTGAGGTTCGAAAGCAGGGCATCGTCAAGCACCATGGCTGCATGGACGATCCCCTTCAGCGGCGCCTTGGTGCGCAATTCGCCAAGCAGGTCGGCGACCGCCCTCTCCTCGGTGATGTCGCAAGCATGCACACTTGCCGTTACACCCCTCTTTGTCCATTCGGCGATCGACTTGCGGGTCTCGTCGTCGGCAACACCCTTCCGTGAACAGAGCGCGATCTTGCGGGCGCCTTTCGAAACCAGCCAGTTTGCGGTTGCAAGACCGAAGCCGCCGATGCCTCCTGCCACAAGGAATATGCCGTCAGAACTGAAGTGAAGCGCCTTGCCGGGTACCGGAAGGACCTTGTCCCTGCCGATCACCGGGGGACGGACGACGATCTTGCCGATGTGACCAGCATTCTGCATGAGACGGAATGCGCTGCTGATCTCCTCATAACCGAAAGCGCGATATGGAATTGGCACGAGTTTTCCAGCGGAGAACAACTCTCCGATTTCGGTAAAGATCCGCTTCGTGAGTTCCGGCACATTGACGAGAAGCTGATCGGCATCGATGCCGAAATAGCTGATATTGCGGCGGAACGGTCTCAGCCCGATCTTCCGGTCGGAATAATAGTCGCGCTTTCCAAGTTCCAGGAAGCGCCCGAACGGCTTCACGAGCTCCAGGCTGCGCTCCATGGCTTCGGAGAAGAGCGAGTTGAGAACCAGATCGACACCGGCGCCATCGGTAATCCGGCGGATATCGGTCACGAAGTCGAGGGAGCGCGAATCGAAGACATGATCGGCGCCAAGCGTTTCCAGGAAACGGCGCTTCTCAAGCGTTCCGGCGGTGGCAATGACCGTCGCGCCCTTCAGTTTTGCGATCTGCAAGGCGGCCAGGCCGACACCGCCTGCGGCACCATGGATCAGGATCGTCTCGCCGGGCTGAATGCGACCGAGCTCGACCATGGCGTAATAGGCCGTGAGGAACGCAACCGGCACGGTTGCCGCAGCGACCGTATCCATCCGTTCGGGTAGCCTGGTGACACCATCCCGGCGAACTCTCACATGCGTCGAGAAGGCGGCTGGGCCGATGCCCATCACCTTGTCGCCGGGCCTAAGATCGCTGACGCCCACGCCCGTTTCGACAACCCGTCCGGCAAACTCCATGCCGATCGTGGCGCCAGCAAAGCCGTCCTCCAGTGCTTCCTCGGGGAGCAGGCCCATCGCCCACATGACATCGCGGAAGTTGAGACCCGTTGCTTCGACGGCAACGACGATCTCACCGTCGGCAGCAGACAGTACTTCACACGCTTCCCAGGCAACACTGTCGAGGCGTCCGGCCGAATGCTGGCGGATCGTGGCAGCGGCATACCCGCCGGTCATCCGGGCCGAGGACGCTGAAGGCCCGGTAACAGCGCGCAGTTCACGGACCTCGCCGGTTTCCGCATCGAGCAGCCATTCGCGGTTTGCCCCTTGTGATGCGAAGATCGTATTCACGATGCCTGAAACGCGTTGATCGCCGGGTTCCGCATCGAGCATGTGAACGTCCAGGAATTCATATTCATTCTGCAGGACACGGGCAAAGGCCCAAAGTCCGGAGTTTGCACCGTCGGTCCGATCACGGGAAAGCGGCGATCCGCCGGGCGCGATCAGAAGAAGCTGCGGCCGGCTGTTTGCGGCAGGCTCGCCGGATTGCATGTAGGCGGCAAGCGCTTCTGCAAAAGCCGTAAATGTGACGAGCCGATCCTGTGACAGCTTGGATGGATCTTCGTTCAATGCGCGCTCGGCATAATAGACTGCACGCACCGGCTGGCCCGCAAGTTTGGAGAACGCTTCAGCATAAGCCGGCTTCGGCTCGTTCGCCGAAACGGATATTGTTGCCATCCGCCAGAAGTCCAAGGTGTGGCTCGAGCCTTCGCCGATCACAAGTAGCGGGCCATTGCCAGCCTCGGCGGCCAACGACTTTTCTGTCACCACCTTCGGCTGAGCGATCAGCGAAAGGAGCCTGCCTTCCGGATACTCGGCTTCCTCGACACTTGCGTCCGCAAATCCAAGCGAATGTGCGAGATCCTCAATCTGCCGGGCGGTGCCCAGCTTTCCGATCGGAAACTCCGGAGACTGACTGCCTGCAAACCAACCGTCCGACAGGCCGAATACGAAGTCGTTGAAAACGGAAGGCGCTCGGTCGGCAAGGACGAGCGCCGCACCGTGAGCGGCTGCCTTGCGCACGGCCGACTGGAGCGCCTCGTCGCTGGAAAGATACTGCTGGCTCTGATCGCCCGCAGCGACAACCAGATCGGCCGCGGCATCATCGCCGAGCTTATCGGGGTCGGCGACAACGACATATGCACTGTCTTCGAATGCGAGTTCAAGCGCCCGCCGGATATTTTCACGCGGTTCGGCAATGACGAGCAAAGCGCCGTGTTCGGCTGCCGCCAGGGCAAGCTTGCGGCTAAAGGCGGCCGAGATCGACCCAACTTCCAGAATCCGACGGACACCGCCTTTTTTCGCTTTCAGCACACCATCGACCATGCCGCTTACGACGGAAAGTCGTTGCAAGCTCAACGGCGAATGGACGAGAACATGCTCCAGCGTCGCTTCGCTGACCGACTTCGAAGAAGGAACGTCGGCGCCGTGCTTGAGGGCCGCGATCTTCTCGAGAGCATCGCGATGCGCATCGTTGATGAGGACGGCTTCCGCGATACGGCCGGCATCCTCACCATAGAGTTCCCGCAGAACCTCCTCGACCGGCGGCAGCGTGAATTCGGTCGCAACGGTCCATTTTCCATCATCGGAAGAGGCAATGCCCGCGTCTTCAAGGCTGAAGAGGCAGCTGGTGAGGAAAGATCGGAACGCGGCATCGCCGGGAAGGCTGCCAATCGGAAGCGAACCATCCTTTGCCGCGAGCGCAATCGCGATCTCATGGCATGCGCGATAGACGGCAGCGTCAAGCAGAAGGGTTGCGTTATTCAGCGCAACGTCCGAGGCACCGGCAAGGACCGGAAGCGCATGAATGTCGGATGTCGCGGCAAAAAGCGCGGACGGGACGCTCTCATAGTGAAAGGCGACGGAATCCAGCGTGTGGTGACGCCTAAGATACGTCCGGCGGAAGCGGCAATCGTCGAATGCCGCAACTTGCGTGCCGGCATCGTCGAACATCCGGAAACGCACCTTGATCGAATTCTGGCTGAACCTCTCGATCCCGATCGTCGCCTTGACGACTGGCCGTTCGGAACGCCTGACGCGCACGGAGCCGAAACGCACAGGGATATAGGGCGCGCCTGCCTGATCGCCGGACAGCTGATCGAAAAGAGCCACCAGACCGTGAAACGCTGCATCGACCGACATCGGATTCAGATTGTAGGTCAGGTAAGGGTGAGCAGCCTTTTGTGCCGTCTTGAGATCGACCTCTATCAGACCGTGGCCGAAAGCGACGGCCTTCGACAACAGCCTGAAATGCGGACCATATTGCAGGCCGAAGCGCTCAGCTGTCTCATATGTCTTTTCGGCCGTCAGAACCGATTTGACTTCGCCAGCAACGGGGGCTGCGCGCTCATCGGCCACGGCATCGATTGTCTTGCGCACCCGGGCTACGGCATGAACGGTCCAGTCGTCGTTGCTCAACCGTTCGCGCGAGCGGATTTCGATGTTGCCGGTTTCGGGAGAAAGGACTGTCGAAAGTTCGGCGATACGATCCTGCCGCAGTTCCAGCGGCCGCACGATCTCCAGATTTCCGATTTCGACCTCGTCCGTATCGTAATATTGCTGCGCAGCTGTTACGGCAATCTCGATGAAGCCGCTGCCAGGCATGATCGCCTTTGAATCCACGACATGCTCTGCAAGGTCCGGCAGCAGGTTGGCGTCGACATGGTTCTTCCAGCTCGATGCGTTCGGATCGGTTCGCCAGCCGAGCAGCGTATAAGGCACACGCTGATCGCGGCCGAAGATGTCGATCTCGTCGCTCGTCGGCTGTGGACGCAACTCAACATTCTCGAATGGCAACGGCGGAAGTTGAATGAAGGCATTGCGACCGGCGGCGTTGCGCGAGCGAAGCGGCGATACGCCATGAGCCACAGCACGCGCGAATGACTGGGCGACTGGATCGCGGCCGGTCCCGCTTTCACGCGCGAGCGTCGGGATTACGGCCGCTTGATGAGAAATGCTCTTTGCGATGTCCGTCACATAGTTCGAAAGAATTGGGCGCGGCGAGATTTCGATGAAAAGGTTGCACCCCATCTCCATCGCGGCTTCACAAGCGTCCTTGAACAGCACCGGGTCGCGCACGTTGCGCCACCAATAAGCCGTGTCCAGCGTCTGGCCATCCGCATGGCGGCCCGTGACGGTGGAAATGAATGTGCCAGTGCCGGCATCTGGCTCGAGATCCGGCAGATCGTCGAAGAATGCATCCTTTGCCCGATCGATGATCGGATGATGGAACGGATAATTGATATCGAGCACATGCGCGACGATCTGCGCCTTGCGGGCGGCGTCGCGGAAGGCTTGGACCTCGTCTGATGGGCCAGAAATCGTCACCGAATTCGGCGCGTTGATGGCTGCGATGCAGATATTGTCGAAGCCGTTCGCCTTTGCGAAGGCAAGCGCGGCATCCGCGCTCATGACGACCGCTGCCATCTTGCCTTCGCCGGCGAGCAGGTCCTGATGCTGCGAACGCTTGGCGACGATCGCCACAGCTTCCGCGGCCGTCAGCACCTTGGCTGCGTAGGCAGCGGCAATTTCGCCGACTGAGTGACCAAAAACCGCATCGGGTCTCAGGCCCTGCGCCGAGAGACAGTCGGTCAACGCCGCCTGAACCGCAAACAACATCGGCTGAGCGATCTTGGTGTCCGCGAGCCGCTCCGGCAGGTCTTTGGAAAAAAGCAGATCGGTCAGCTTTTCGCCGAGATAATATTCAAAGAGAGCGCTGAAGGACTGGAAGCACTGGCGGAAATGGGCGTTTTCGCGATAGGCGTCCACGCCCATGCCCGGCCATTGCGAGCCGTTTCCGGCAAAGACAAATGCAACCCGCACGCCTTGACCAGGAACCTCGCCATGCTCACCAGCCGTCGGCTCACCTGCCAGATGAGCACTGATTGCCGCCAGCACTCCGTCGCTGTCTTTCGCTTTGACAGCAAACCGGTGTCGCATTGCCTCACGGTTCGCCACCGCGGAAGCGACAAGCTGGCGCGCCTCTCTCGTTGCGGCCTGCTCCAGACGCTGCTTATAGTCATCAAGCAGACCCTCAAGCGCCGAGGCGCTATGGGCGCTTGCCATGAAGATGACGCGATCACCCTTTGCTTGCGGCTCAGGCGGTGCGACAGGATCCGGATCGCTGATCACGACATGGGCGTTCGTGCCGCCAAAGCCGAATGAGTTTACGCCTGCAAAGCGCGGGGTTTTCGCAGGCATCAGCTCGATCGGAGAGGTGTTGACGCGAACGTTCAGATCCTCGAAATCGATGTCTTCGTTGGTCCGCTCGATATGAAGCGTTGCCGGCAGGAAATTGTTTTCAAGCGCAATGACTGCCTTCAGAAGACCGAAGAGGCCGGAGGCTGGTTCGGTATGACCGATATTCGATTTGATGGAGCCAATCGGAACTGGCGCCCGGCGGTTCTTGCCGATGACGCTGCCGATGGCCCAGACTTCAGCGGGATCGCCGACGCGGGTGCCGGTACCATGGCCTTCTATGAAGGCGACGCGGTTCACATCGATATTGGCGCCTTCGTAAACCGACTTGAGGAGGGCAGCCTGCGCCTCCCGCGACGGCAGGGAAATGCCGTTGGTACGGCCTGAAGAATTGACGCCGGTTGCATGAAGGCGGGCGTAGCTGCGGTCCCTTTCGCGCAGGGCCTTGTCCGTGCGGCGAAGCACAAGCACGACGCCCCCTTCGGCACGCACATAGCCATGGCCGTTCGTGTCATAGGCGCGGCACAAGCCTTCCGGCGACAGCATACGTGCCTGCGCAAAGCCGACGAAGGACAGCGGATGCGCCAAAAGATTGATCCCGCCCACGATTGCCGTATCGATGTCGCCTCGATCGAGCGCGCGCACGGCCTGGTCGAGCGCCACCAGCGACGACGAACAGGCCGTGTCAATCGTCATACTTGGACCACGCAGCCCGAAGATATGCGAAATGCGGTTCGAAACGATCGAAAGCGTATTGCCCGTCATGAAATAAGGGCTGCCGGTCGCCGGATCCTCGACGGCCAGGTTGCCGTTATCCAGGCTTGATGCACCGACATAGACCCCCACCTGCTCGCCACTCAGGGAAGCCGCAGGAAGATTGGCGTCCTCCAGCGCACGCCAGACAAGGCTCAGCAATATCCGCTGCTGCGGATCCATCTGCATCGCTTCGCGCTGGGAAAGACCGAAAACAGCCGGATCGAAATGATAGACGTCCGTAAGAACGCCGGCGGCAAACGTGTAGGTCTTGCCCTGGATGCCTTGATGCGGGTGCCAATAGCGGGCGAGCTGCCAGCGCTCGGCAGGGATTTCGCTGACGGTGCACTTCCCGTCCTCGAGAATTTGCCGCAGTTCATCCACGGAAGAAGCGCCTGGAGCAACGCTTGCGCGCCCAATAATCTCAATCGTCATGTTCACCCGGTGTCGTTAAGGCGGTAGTCGGCAGAGGGCGGATATCAATGCCAGCTAAAGTTCACATCATAAAAGATACGGCTTGTCACCCGAAAAAATCGCATCTGTGGTTGTATTCCCATAACTTTCAATAACAACCGTAACCGACTGTAAACAAAGGAAGGAGCCCCATCATTTCCTGATGGAACCCCTTTCAAAAGCATAGCAACGATCAGAAACTGGAACTAATCGTTCATGTTGTTGTATATTCCAGCGCTCTGCGCGGCAATACCGACCGGTTGGCCCACAATTCCCAGGAACATACGAATATCGACGGCAGGATGGCGCGAGATGTAGATAACGTCGCGATTCTTGACCGGGAAGGTCTGTCCGACGATCAGGCTATCCGGATGACTCATGTCGAAACGGTAAACGATCGGATAGCGGCCCACGCTGTCTGGGGCCAATCCCTTGTTCAGCAGCTCATGGAACCGCTTGGTGCCAAGCAGGCTCATGACGACATCGGGTTCCTCATAGCGGAACAGGAAATATCCTTTTGCGTCCGTCGCCAGATCATTGCCGCCTCGACCAAGCGCGACCGCCTCCAGCAGATTGAGATCGTTTGCGCCGAAATTGATACGAGCGTTAAGATTGGCGGAGCCGAGGATTGTAAACGTTCGCGGGTCCTTCGACACGAAAATCCGGTCGCCGGGCTGGACGTAAATGTCTTCCGATGGATTTTCGATGATCGACTTCAGGAGCGCCGTGCCGGTTTTCTTGCCGCGGACGAGCGTAACATAGGCTTCGTAGGGCTGCGCCTGAGAGCCACCTGCCTTGGCGAGCACCTCGGTGATCTTCTCGCTTACGAGACTCAAAGGCACCTGGGACGGCTTGCCGACCTCACCGGACACCGTGACATTTCGGGATGCGGTGCTGACACTCGTCACGATCACGTCCGGCTCGACGGCTTTGTTCGCCAGCGACGCAAGAATTGCCTTACGAGCTTCCTCGAGCGTCTTGCCCTCGAACTGGACCGATCCAGCATAGGGAATTGCGGCCATACCATCCGGCTGAACTACGATATCGAGGTTCGTCTGCTTCGATTCCGTCGTCGAGAAGAGCCCGTCGCTGCCTGCTTCGAAAATCGTAACCTTTAGGTGATCCCCAACGCCGATCACCACGCGACCCACGCCACCGCCAATACCGAAACGGCGATTGAGAGCAGTCGCCACATAGTTGGAAACAAGAGTGGCAGAACGGCTGTCAACGTCGACAATATCGAAAACGGCGGCATTACGGCGGCCGACTTCTGCGGCGGAACGTCCGGCGTCCTTGTTTATAGTATCAGCAAGAGGTCCTTGCGCAGGCAGCCCCTGGCAGCCCGCCAAGGCAAGGCAGATCAACACAATACTCGATCGAACCAATTGATTTCCCTCGATATCGGCGATGACATTGATCCTCGATGCCACAGCCGACCTATTTGCAAAAGATTCTAATTGGCACCTGCAAAGCACACTGAACGTCTCACAACAAGCCAATTGGCGGACCGATCCCTAAAAAAATCACAGCTGCGTTATCAATGCCATAGTGCAGTAAGGGCTCAACCACGCTCCCGCGAGCAGCCCCAGCGAACTATCTACAATTTGAGTTAAAGGCGCTTAAACGGGCCACGGCGTGAATCGATGCATGTGCCTAACTTCCTCGCGGGATTGCTGAAACAACGCTGCGGGAGATTTATCCGCTAGATTTCGTGAAGAGGGACCTTGGGCCGCCGATCTGGCAGAATATACCCGTTCCAGCGTCCGCACCCCATCTTCTCCGCGGCTGCGGTAGCGGGGATCAAAAACCGACACGCAGTGCAAGAAGATATCGACCATCGTCAACACCCGCAGTTTCTTGCCAGTGGCACAGTGGCAAGCTGGTCGTGAACGAAGTCCATCGCCCAGAGGTCTGCCGCGACGCTTGCGCTTCGGAGGGTCTTGTTGGGCTTCAGAATGACAGCCATCTGGCCGAAACTGCGATACCTTCTCTTCCGCTCCTTTGAGCCCGGAAAGCAAGGGGAACCTCATAACGAGCAGTTTTCAAGGGTTCAGATCGGTGTCAATCGACCTTGGCACTGGTGCGCGTGGGGCACTTTCACGACTTTGTGGCAATCGTGCATATGATCTGCTTTGGATTGTTTCGGCGACACTCGACATTGCAAATGACAGATGAGGATGAGAAGCGCCAGAAAAGGGCAAGCCATCCGGAAGGCGGCATCACGGTGAGATGACTATGCCCGTCGTCATAACATGCGATGATGTGGTGCTGTGCCTTTGCGGCAGCCGAAAATTTCGCGATGAGCGGCGGAAGATCATCCGGTGGGAAATGCTCCAATACGTCGGCGGAGCACAGAACATCAACATCCGGGATATCGGTTTTCCGAATATCACCTTGGATGAACCTGACGTTTTCCGGAAGATCTGTCAGAGATGGGGACCGCGCCCAATCGAAGGCGTAGACCTTTCTGATTCTGTCCGCGACCAATTTTGTGAACTGTCCGTTGCCACAGCCGATTTCGGCGATGGAGCGCCCTTTGGAAAGCTTGAGGATTTGAGCTTCTTCCGAGATAAGCCAGTTGTTCTCCTGGTACGCTCTGTCGTCATCGTGGAGGTGCTGGTAGTATTCGGCGCTGAGGTCCACGCTTAACCGTGGTCTTCGCACGATCGAAGCGTCGATGTAGGTTTCTGGCTTTTCTACCCTGACGCCGGAAGCATGCAAAAGCTTAGCGTGTCGTGTCTCAGATGTGATAAGAGCCGCTGCATAAGCGGCTCCTTGCGTCGTGTTTTCCATGCCCCCTCAGCTTCTAGCGGCTCTATCGGCTCGCATTTGAAGTATAATATCGATTATCTTCTCGATCTCGACCAGCGCTCCCGAGCTGGCGTCGACATATATAGATTGCTTTATACACGAGACATAGAAGATTTCTTCAATAGAACGGCGCATGGTTCGACGACTGATCGGCATTCGGTCGTCGGTTAGCCCCCAGCCCGAGAAGAACGGGATGCCAAAAGTAACGACACGCTTGTTGCGCATCAAAGCTTCAAAGCCGACCTGAGACGAAACGGTGTAGACAGCCTCGCATTGATCGATAATGGCGCCGATCGAAACATCATCCGGAAGGACGGTGACTGCAGAACGTGTTCGGTCACGGTATGAGTTCATATTGCGGTAAATACTGTCAGGATGTCGCTTGAAGTACACCGGCTTGCCGGGATTATCTCGGATGGCAGCATCGAGCATATCTGCGAACGTCTGATCGGTCGCGCCGGAGAACTCGATAGAGGCATCGCCCTTCTTTTGGTCGATTATCAGGACAGCGTCTCGCTCAAGGTGATACGGCGCGCTGTCGATGTATCGGTTATATTTTGTGATGCGCTCGGCGCAAATGCGAGAAATGGCCGCTCTGGCGCGACTTGTCTCGGCCTCAGTAAGAACGAAGGAAGGATCGTTCAGCGTCCGCTCTATGCGAGACGGCTGCCGAGCATCGAAGTAGTAGCCCATATCGTCAATCATGAAGCCAAGCGCTCTACGCTCGTTTAGCGTGGCGTCCGCGTCGAAATATGAGGAGAACGCGCCAAACAGGGCAACTTCGACAAAATAGAGAGGCCTATCGTAGAGATAGGCCGATCTGATGCAATCCCAGAACATCGTTTGGTTGATGCGCTGCGAGAGCAGGAAAACGGCGTCGGGCGCCCGATCCTTGAAGAACGAGAATTTGGCAGTCTTCATGGCGGTCTTGATGTTTTCGGCGTATCCGCCGTCCATGTCGCTCTTGTTGACGTTGGACAGGATCTGGCTGTTTGGCGCTAAGCTACCAATTGTTTCTCCAGCGCTAAATGTGTTCGGTAGGTTGCGGGCACGTTCGACCAGGATCGACTTGAGCTCGACCGCGGACCCCGGCGCTGTTCCAGGGCTTGCGCGACCTACATTCTCGATCGCGGTGACGCGCTTGTTGAGTTTGTTGACATCAAGCCTGGTTCGACGCAGTCGCGCGATGCTGATTGCCGTCCCCGGGATGTATTTCGCGAAGAAATGCCGTAGCGGGCTCATAGGCTCAGGATTCTTCGTCCCTGGCTTCTTAGCCCCCCCTCCATACGGTTGTGGTTTGCTTATCTCCGCCGCATAAGGCGTCAGTGCAAGATATTTGAACCACTTGTCTGACTCCGGATGCTCGAGCGACATCCATGGCTTACGAGCGAGAGTATAATGTATCAACGACGGAGAAGATATTGCCTTAGCGGCTTCTGTTGCATCCATCGCGTTCTGGGAGCCAACGAAGCTATCGATCCAATTCGGCGCGAACATAGAACCGTGAACGTTCCACTTCACTGGCACATAGCGGATCGCATCGAAGAACAGCTCGGCGATGATCTGCTGATCGCCTAGGGTGAGACGATAACGGTTCGCCTCAAGATACCTTTCGACAAGGCCATCGAAGCGGATGCGCCGCATTGCATCGATATTCACCAGCATCACGCCGGCATTGATATGCCGGCCGCTGGCAGGGATGCCAAAACGCTTATTATAAGTTGTTGAGATGCTGTCTTCCACGCCAGCAAAAACGGCCCCGTCGAACTTTTCGTCAAAGAGACTGTCGATCGAATCGAGAATGATCAGGTCGCTATCGAGGTAAAGGACTTTATGCACGTCCTTTGGCAGTAGCTTGTGCATCAGGAGCCGGTAATAGGTAGCGATAGATATGCCGGCCGACGTGCGGATGTTTGCAAACTGCGATGCATCGACATCGATCTCGTGGAAGTCGAAACCATGGATTTCTTTAAGTGCGGTGAACTTGGCAACGTGCTGATCGTCAAGCTTTTGATCCACCAGGAGGTAGACGTGGATAGCCTTGGAACCTTTGTAGTTTTTCAGGATTGAAGCCAGCGTCACGGCTGTGTACGGCAGGTAATTTCGGTCTGACGCGAATACCAGGTTCACCCGATCTGAACTCGGCTCATGAATCCCTGTGGCTCGCACACGTTCTATCGACACATCGTGCAGTGGTGAATACATCTCTATCCCCCGGCGTATTTGCAAACTCAAGCCTCTTAGAGGCAGGCCGCGTCTGAGGGAAGTCAAAAACTCAACTTTCCAATACGGCAGCGTGTTCTAAAAAGTCGGTGACTCTCGGAGTAGCGCCTCGAAGCGCCGACAACTTAGGAGAATAGGGTCTCACCCCAGCTTGGATGTTTGCTTTTATCTTGGCTATCCCGGCGGCTATGTCGGCCACATCGACGCCGTCCATAACACTGAGATCATATTTCCACCATTCTAGTCGTTGCAGGTCAAAACGTTGCAGTTCGTCGAATCGCCACCGCAAGACCTTCGCTGGAACGCCGCCAACAATGGAGTACGGCTCTACGTCTTTCGTGACGACCGAGGAAGCAGCGATGATCGCGCCGTCGCCAATTCTGCAGCCTCGCATAATGGTTACGCCACGCCCTATCCAGACGTCGTTTCCGATCGAAATTCTGTGTAAATTTTTGGAGGCGATCCATTTCGCCTGGGCCGCAGCCGCCAAGGATTCGTTCCGATCCCAATAGCGTCTGACCTGTTCGGAAGGAAAGGTGTTAATGGCGTTATATTCGAAAATGATATGTGCGGAGAGATGGTCGCCTGGATGCTGGGGTATGCCGAATTGTGCCCCCGGGCCAATCATGCAGAAGCGACCAATGCTCTCCACATGTCGAATCACCGAGTTTTCGCCACCGAGGAACGTGTAAGCGCCGATCCGCCGGATGTCATATGATCCAGCTCTAATTTCGACGGGTTCTTCTACGACAATCTTAGAGCATCCAAACCTAAGCTTAACGTCCCCCACAAGGCGGACGGTCTCTTTACCTGCTTCAGTCATTCATGGTCTCGGTCAAAAACTACCGGATCACCATGCCTATTGCGACACTAAATTTCAATTGCCAAACCACTCGCTCAATGCGGCAGGCTTTTGTTTTTCAGTACCTGAGATTTCATCTTGAGCGTCATTAGAAGCGCCGCAACGCGTCCGGGAGGCGTCGAGACCGCGAACATCGGATCCCTTCTCCTTCTGCTCGACGGCTCCGGAGGGACAACGAGGCTAAGCGACCGTGAACACAGGCTGGTTGGCCAAAATGGCGTCCCTTTCGTGAGCGCGACGAACAGCCCACGGCTTTCAGCGTTGACGGCATCGCAACAGCACCCTTTGTCAGAGCTTCTGCTTTGCCCGCTTCGGCATGAAGTAGGTTCGGATATTGACAAGTGCTTCGGCGACGTCCGCAGCATCCTGGCGGGTTGCTTTGTGTTTTGCGTCGCCGAGCTTGCGGATGGGCGCGATGATGTCGCCAGTGACGGCATGACCTCGAAGGACGGGCTGCCAAAGCCTCGGCGCGTATTGTGTTCCCAGCAGAAAGCAGAGGTCCCAATCGAATGGATCAAAGGTCTGGTCATCGATCCTGGTGAACCTGGGCCGGTGGTCTTTCGGCGTTTCGGCAAGGCTTGCGGAGATGCGGTTATACTCCGCAACGATCGTCTGCACGGCCCGATGTTCTGTTGTTTCCATCGGCAGGTTCAGGGCATCCGGGCCAGTCAGCTCCGGGATCCATTGACGCGGGTCGATGAACCTTGGGCCGATGATGAGGGCCGTAAGATAGCCATCGAGACCGCTCATTGACCAAATCGGCGATGCTGGACGACGTCCCCTGATAAACGCCTCGAACGCCTCATCATCAAGCTTCGGTCGTGCGGTCGTCATGCCCTGGCTGTTGTGCGTCATGCCGCCCGTCGCTCCTGCTCTGTCATCGCCTCGCGCTCAGCCTTCCAGTTCCACGGCAGGAGACTTTCCATCTCGCTGGCTTTCACTTTGCCCGCGACGATGCGTTCCAGCACATCGGCAAGCCAGACCTCGGGGTCCACACCATTCAGTTTACAGGTGTTGACGAGCGATGCCAGGACCGCGAAGGTCTTGCCACCCCGCTCGCTGCCCACAAACAACGAGTTCTTTCTCGTCAGGGCCACGGATTTCATCGAACGCTCGACCACGTTGGAGTCCACTTCGATCCGGCCATCCTCCAGGAAAGCTGCCAGTCCGCTCCAGTGGTTGAGCGTGTAGGTGACGGCCTTGCCAAGCGCCGATTTCGACGACACCTCGTCGCTCAATTCGGTGATCTGGGCCTTCAGTTCTCTCATGACAGGAGCTGCCTCGCGGCGCCTCACTACGAGCCGGGTATCGGCACTTTCGCCGCGCAGTCTCGCTTCGATGCGATAGATCTCGGCAATCCTGGCAAGGATCGACAGAGCCTCCGAGGAGCCGGTGAGCTTGACGACATCGACGAACTTGCGCCGGGCATGGGCAAGGCAGAAGGCCAGCCGCATGGGAGCGACATTGCTCTTCCCCCGGCGCTTGGCCATGGTTTTATAGGCTTGGTACCCATCAACTTGAAGCACGCCGGTAAACGACGACAATTGCCCCTCGACTTCGCGAGCGCCGCGGCTTTCGGCAAAGATATAGGCAACGGCCGGCGGCGCCGGACCATTCCACGGCCGGTCGTCGATTGCCTGGGCCCATAACTGGCACACCTTGGTTCGCTTGCGCCCCGGATCGAGCCGCGGAAGCGGCGTCTCGTCACAGAACACCCTCGGCTGGGAGCGGATGAAGGCGGTGAGCGCATCGTAGAGAAGTTCAAGCCACCAGGCGACCCGCGTGACCCAGGCGCCGAGGGTGCCGCGATCGATGATCACGCCGCAGGAGGCAAGCATCTGCGCTTGGCGATGGAGCGGCAGATGCCAGGCGAACTTCGAAACGGCGACATGAGCGGCAAAGGCGGTGGTCACCATGCCGCCATCCATCACGCGCGCCGGCGCGGGCGCTTGCACAATGACGCTCTCGCAGGCCCGGCATGCATAGCGCGGACGGATCGTCCGTTTGACCCGGACAACCGCGGGCACGATGTCGAGCGCCTCGCTGACATCCGTGCCGATGCAATGAAGCTCGAATGAGCAGCAGGGGCAGACTTTGCTCTCCGGTTCGATGATCTCGTCATAACGCGGAAGGTGTTTGGGCAAACGGCCGATATTGCGAGCTGGCGATCGCCGTGCCTGCGTCTTGTCCTCGGCGACGGGCGCGACATCGTCATTGGCAGCAACGGGAATGTCGCCGAGATCGCCAAGGTCGAGCATTGCCTGCGTCGGATCGATGATCGTCATCTTCTCCGATTTCGTCCCGAAGAGCTGGCGCTCAAGGAAGGCCACGCGCGCTTTGAGATCGGCATTCTCTTCATCGAGCGAGAGAATGATCCGGGTCAATTGCGCAGCATCCTGGGGCAAGGGATCGGGTCGAAGCGGCATGGCAGACCCTACCATATGAGCCTGAATCTTCAAGCAAAACCAATAGGATCAGCCTGCTTTCGTCGGCCTTTTTACCGGGTTTCGCTTGACCCGCGTCCAGTCAATTCCGGCCAGCAATAGCGAGAACTCTTGGCTACTCATCTGCATCGCGCCATCGCGGACCGGTGGCCAAACGAACTTCCCGCCTTCCAACCATTTCGTCGCCAGGATCATGCCTGATCCGTCCCAATAAATGCAGCGAAGTCGATCGCAACGCTTGGCGCGGAACACGAACACGTCGCCGCAGTAAGGATCGGCCGCAAGCGCTGACGCCACCAAGGCCACCAAGCCATTCATGCCGCGCCGGAAGTCGACAGGCTGCGTCGCCACCATGATCTTCACGCCATTTGGCGAAACTCCGATCACCGGCGCCCTCGCAACGCCGCTACTACCGCCTGCGCCAACTCGGGCGCCACTGCGCCGATAACGCTCAGCCGCGCCCCGGCAATCTCGATCTCAATCCGACCGGCGGCGACGTGGGCGACATCCGACGGCGATTCCTGGCGTGACGTTCGATCGCCAACCACCGTCACCGGCACGAACATCGCCTGCTGCGCGCAGGCCTTCGCGGTTCGTTGAGAGGTCAGCCCAGCGTCCCGACGCCAGACGTTCAGCAAGCCGCGATTGACGCCCCAGCGCCGGGCAACGGCCGAGATGTTCACGTCAGGTTCCGCGCTTTCCGCCAGGATCTGCGCCTTCTCCTCGTCAGTCCAATTCCGCCGCTGCCGCCGACCGGTGATCACCTCGATCCGACGATACTTTCCCTCATGCCTGGCTTCATGCATGCCTTCATCCATGACTTCAAGCATGGCATCAGCGCGATCTCCAACCATTCCATTCCGCTCCTATCGATGAAGGAGCTTATCTCGCGGGCTCTACCAACAAAGAAAAGGTGGGCTGTTCGTCGCGCTCACTCCCTTTCTTTGCCCCGGCCAACATGCGATGCGAGAAATTACAGCTTTCGTACCGTGGCGGTGATCATATTCATGACTCCGAAACGCCCGCCACGGTCGAATGGTGCGCTGTCTACCTTCGCGTATGTTTCAAATTCGCCAAACTCCACGGTCTCTGAACAAGACTTGTTCCAGCATCGAATCGCCGTGTCGGTTTTCTTAGTGATGTTCCATTGGTGGAAGCCTCTGTAATTCTCGGCCTCTGCCTCATTCTCAAAGTGGATGAGCTTTGCGATACCGCCGGGCCTCAACGTTTTGACAATCTCGGCCATGGAGATGTGTGGCGCAAATCCATGATCAAGCATCGCATGCCTCTCCTTTTAGTTTTCCCACAGGACGCGCAGTCGGTGAAGCGGCTTCACCGAAAGAATGGGAGGACGAAGATTCTCGTCCTTGATGGCCGTATCTCGTTAGCGGAATCTTTGCGCGATAGCCGAGCGCGAATTACCCTGCCATGACGCTCGTGAATCTACCAACGAAACCTCGGAGGCTTCCGTACTCCGAGAGACATGGGCCGCCCTCATTTCGGCTAGTAGTTCTATCGCTCGCTCGACTTCGATATATTCCTTGGAGATCGGATCAAAATACTTTGGATAGAGAATATAAGCACCGGCAAAAAGTTGCTCGACCGTCAGTTTCCGCTTTCTTCTATCCGTGAGCTGGCGATCGTCGGTCAATCCCCATCCAGAATAGAACGGGCATCCCAAAGTCGTGACCTTGAGCCCTCGCAAGAGCGCTTCAAAACCTGAAAGCGAGGTGATCGTATAAACATGATCAATCGTTCGGAAGCTCTCGGCGAGGCTTATATTTTCTTCTAAGACTGTGCATATGCCGCGGACTAGGTTTGGATCCGACATGGGCTCTGCCGTTCCCTGAAGAACCTCCGGATGAGGCTTGTAGATGATCTGCGCCCCAGGATTTTCCCGATATGCGAGTCGGACCAGATCATTGTTGTTGTACTTTTCCCGTGATCCATAGGCGATGGATGCATCGCGTTCCACTTGTCCGATCACGAGAACTCGTTTCCCAGTTTTGGGGCCGTAAAGCTCTTCGACCGAAACATTGGCGCCTGAGTTGTATTTGCTCAACCCCGTGCTTAAAAGCCTTTCGATTAGCGCTTTTGCTCTCAGCTGCAGGTCACCATCACCATCAAAATCATAGACCGACAATATTGTTTCGAGATCCGTCGGGCCATTGGCATTGAAGTACATGTCCTGCCGGTCGAATGCTAGGGACATCGGCGGCGTTTCCAATGCTCCTAGCGATACCGATCGTATAAAACCGTCCTCGACATAATGAAAAGGAATCCTTTTTCGCGCGCAGAAGCTCTTCAACTGCGGCAGCCCCTTGTACTGCCATGACATAACCTCGGCTCGCCGGTCGCTCAGGATGCGCCATTTCCAATTGACATCGAATTCGATCGGCCAGAGGCGCGTGGGCGCAAAAATGATCTCCTTATCTGGAAACCAGTCATACATGAACGTCTTCCAGGCAGCGAATCCAAACAGAAACAGCGGCGGTTTGCTCCGCTTTGGAAGCGGCCGCCTGGCAATTCCACCAATGATCCTAAACGGTGTTTTTGCGGCTTCAGCCAAGATCGTCGATGTTTTAACCAATCACCCGGTTCCGATTTCTATTATGCCGAATGCTTACTGTAGGACGGTGCGTCTTGCAAAGCCCGCAAGCGCGTACCGCACCAAAGCCGTGATGGCAAGAATCGGCTACCACCGTATCAACATGTCAAGTTACGAGACGACCTTGCGAGTCCGACGGTGGGGTCAGCATCAAGTACATGGCTGCAGAGTCGCGCATTCGACATCAGAGCGTAATCCGACGTCGAAGGTCGCCTGACGTTGTGCGTGGAGTTACAGGCAGTAAGCAATACGAAAAAAAGGGCCGCTTCGAAAATTCCCCTCACTCGTGGCTCCTATGTCCCAGCATAGACTAACCTACCCCACGAAGCACTTTTCGACAAATGGGGATGGAACCGATCAGTTCTTGCTCTCGCGGCGAATCCGCGGCATTTATCGCGCAACTGGGAAAGCGGAAGGAGGGGACAATGCCGAAGCAGAAATGGTCGCCACTAAAGGTGCTAATGCTTCCTGTCTATGCGCTTCAGATCATCACCGGCGAAAAGCGCTTCATTGAGAATCCGCTGCTTGGAAGCGAAAAGCTCAATCGGAAGGGCCTCCACATCTGGCGGGTCAAAACAGCCGCGAAAATTGTAGAGTCGCGACGCCGTCGCCTGCAGCATCTTATTCCTCAGAATGAGCGCACCTTCTTCGCGGAGAACGGCTATATCGAACGACGCAATTTCCTAGCGCCAGAAATGTTTGCGCAGCTGCGTTCCGAAGTCGAGGCTCTTCGCGCGCCCGCTCGCGAAATGACGCAAGGAAAAGCGGTCACGCGCCGGACGTCCCTCACTCCTGAGGTTTTGAGAAACTATCCGGCTATTCGCGCCTTGGTAGATAGCAACGCGTGGAGCGACCCTCTCCGTTATGTAGGAGGCTTTAAGGCAGAGCCAGTCATCAGCATACAAACCATCTTTGGGACGGAAACCGAAGAGGGCAAAGGAAAAGATCCGCAAACTGATCTTCACATGGATACGTTCCACTCGACGGTGAAGGCCTGGTTTTTCCTCTATGATGTTCCGGAGGACGAAGGCCCCTTCACATATGTTGCCGGCTCTCACAAACTGACCAAGCGGCGGCTCGCCTGGCACAAGAGAAAGAGCATTCTGGCGTCCATCCGCGGCGACAACGGTTCGTTCCGGATTCCAGAGAACCAGCTGCACCTTTTGCGTTTGCCTGAACCTACCAAGTTCGCCGTTCCCGCCAATACGCTGGTGGTCGGAGATACGTTTGGATTCCACGCCAGGGGGAAGTCGGTCCGGCCTTCCGTGCGCGTCGAAATCTATGCATCGCAGCGACCCAATCCGTTCCTTCCCTTCGTCGGCCTTGACGCAGCATTCTTTCCTTTCGTGAAGGGCCGAAAGGAGGTTATCGGCTGGTTTATCGAGGATTGCCTCGTCCGCTTGGGATTAAGGCGGCAGATCTGGAAAGATATCGGCACGGCGGGGCCGCTCGATCCTCGGTGATGGCGGCCGAGTTCTGTTGCAGAAAAAACGACAACGGGTTACTGCCAAACCGTAATATTTTCGCGTTTTACGAGCCGACCACCATGCGACCGTCGTCTCGGGACCGGGGAAGTTAGATCAAGATGCAATGAATTACCTGATCGATCGATTGGCGGAACGCGTTCAAGATTTGATCGAACGGAAGAGGTTCCTCAAAATCCTGAGCGCAACCTTTGCCGCCCTTGCCTTCATCGTGCGTTTTTTGCCGATGCCGACACACCGCCGTCGCATCTGTGACGGCCGGATGTACATTGCCTGTCAGCAGAAGAACTTCGAAAAGGCAGCCAAAATCCTCATTGATCTGAGCAAACGGGAGACACCGGGTGCGGATTCAATGCGGTTATTCCTCTACGAGGTTTTCGGGCACGTTGATCCTCTATACGCCGACGAGTTGGTGAAGGCGCCCCGGTTCGATCGCAACCTCTTGCCGGTTATTGAAGCGGCGCTTCTGCGCGGGAATGGAGAGTATGAAGCAGCTCTCTCGGCCTTGGATTATATTGCAGAGTCATTCCCTGTGCGAATTCAGGTCGCCGAATTCAAGAGAAGCTTGTTGCTGGAGGAACGTAGACACGAGGAGTTCGCCCTTGACGGTGTGACGCGGCTCTCGCACGATCCCGATAAACCTCTCTTCCAGTTCGCAGCTTCGGTTGCGGCCGCCGCCGATAGTGCGGGCCGCAATGACATCCTCAGGTCTGTGATCGAGCGAGTGGTTCGCGATCGCGATGCAATTCTCAATGACCCGAAGTTTCTTTCGAGGTTCGCTCAACAGGCGGTCGACGCATCGATGTGGCTCCTAGATCTGGCAGGAGCAAAGCAGGTTATTGACGCGCTTCGTACCAACGGAATGGAAAAAGCCGCGGTCCGGTTGGAACGCCGCCTCAGCCTAGATGCACTTTCGCCGATGTCCCAGCTCATCGAACTCGCGCATCAGGATATTCTCGCGCGAGTTGGGCTTGGCCCGGCTATGACTGAGACGCGCGATGCAGTTATCGTCATTCCGTCGGCCGCGTTGCGATCCAACAAGATCGACTATCCCGGTTTTCGGGCCGATATCAGATTTGTTTTGCAAACCATTGCAGACTGTCTCAGCACGATGGGTCTGGACTATGGAGTGAAGGGACAGATTAGGCTGCATGGCGTTGAAGACCTGCCTGTACCCTTTTTCTCATATCACACGGTGTCAAAGCATCGAAATGGTCTTCATTTCAAGGAAACGGACCGCCCGTCACGCTTCAGCTTTGATGCCGGAGGTTACTCCGGATGGTCGGAGTTCTCGAGAAGAAGCCTGGCCGAACTGCCTCTTCACGAGGTGGATGCCACGGCCGCCGGCAGGTTCTTTCAACAGGATCAAGCGCAAACCATTTCCCGCAACGTGTCGAAATACGCTCAAGGTCCGCTTCACGCTAGCGAGAATCTGCCCGCTCGCTTTGTTTTCGTCGCTCTCCAAATGATGGGCGATTCCGTGCAAGACCTGGCCTATTGCACCCCCATCGAAATGATGGAGGAAGTTGTCACGACGTGCGAAAGGATCGGCTACTCCGTTGTCGTCAAACGACATCCACTTTGTGGTTCGACAGCAATTGGAAAATACATCCGGGAAAACAAAGACGCTGGTCGGATCGTAGTGGCCACCGGCAGCATCCATTCCATCATCGCCCAATCGGCTGCCGTATGCGTAATTAACTCCGGCGTGGGCGCCGAAGCGCTCCTGCACGAAAAGCCGGTATATGTCTTCGGCCGGTCCGACTACATGGCCGCATGCATCGTTTGCGAGCAGCGGGGTGACTTCGAGAAACAGTTCCAGCCTGGACGAACTGCTTCATCAGCCGAGGACCTTCGACGCTTCTGGTATTTGCTGCGCAACGAATATGCTGTCGATTTGGGAGATACGGAAAACGCCAAATCGGTTATTTGCGCCCGCGTCAAACAACATTTCTTGGACTTCCGGGAGAATGGAAACGTAGCCGCAAAGATGTCGTGACAAAGCTTCCCAAGGCGGCTTTTCCACAGTCTTTCAATACCCATTGGATTCCTCGAGGTGCTGAATGAGGCCGGCACTGCGAAACAGCCGCCCGCCGAGGCGCACCGCGATCAAACCGCCAGTAAAGGCCGATTAATTTCGATCTCGAATATTATAATAACCCATTACCGACACGCCCCAAGCAAAAAGGCATCCGAGAAAGACCAGGGCAGACATCATCAGCCGGCTTGGATATTGTGCCTCTTCAGACAGAGTTGGCTGGATGAATGTCGCCAAATAACGCTGCTGATTGTTGGCATCTATTCGTGCCTTTTCCAAGCTGGCAAGAGCGCCGGTATAGGCCTTCTCGGCAAATTCCCGCTCGGTTTCGAGTTCCTCGTATTGCAGAATCCGGCTCGCAACATCGCTACCTCCAGCTCCACCAGCCGACCCGCTGCCGAAACGCTGTTTTTCCTGCGCCAACTGCTTTTCAAGACTGTCGATCTGCGTAGTGAGCACACGCATGCGTGGTGAATCCGCTGCCATTCGCGTACGAGCGGTCATCAAATCGGTATGAAGCTGGGTAAGCTGCTGTTCGAGCGAAGCAACCAGTTGGCCAGCCAGCTTCGCCGCTTCTACCGGATCGGCCTCCTGAGAGACATCCCGGAAATTGCGCAGGGCGTTCCGCGCAGCAGACAGGCGGCCTTCCGCCAGCGCTACTTCGTCCTGGGATGCTTTAAGAACACCATTTCTTGCCTTGAGCGAAAGATCGTTGATCAACCTTTCACTCTCACCAATGATAACCGATGCGATTTTTTGGGAGCTTTGTGGATCGAAGGCCTTCACCGTCAGGTTCAGAATGGACGAGGTGTGGTCGAAATCGACATGCACCATCTTTTTCCAGTACTCGAGCCTCTCCTCGATCGGCAGATCGTCCGCCATACTGAAATAAAAGTCGGCACCGTGGCGCGCAAAGGCGGCATCGAGATCGACGGCCTTTTCGACGGCCTCGATCATCCGCTCGCTTTCGACATAGTCGAGCAGCATATAAGAGTCCGCCCCCGTCGTGCTGCCCCCGGTACTTTGCGTGAACATGCCGAGGATATCGCTGCTCGCCTTGCCGTCGATGCTCCGGACAGCAAAGGCGGCCGAGCTATGATACTGATCGGCTGCAATGAAAAACATATAGATTGATGCAAGTGCAGTTGGTAGGGCAACTATCAACGCGAAGCTGCCGGCAATGATTAGATGCCGCAGTTTCAGGCCCCCGACTTTCAATGACCCGAGCAGTTTTTTCTTCTTCGCCGGCTGTGCCTCGCGCCTTTCGGGGCGCACATCGACCTTTCTAAGGTTGTCGAGCACAGTGATATTAGGCTTCTTCACAGGAGCCTGGAGATCTTCTGTCTTCTGTTCTGGACCAGGCGGCTTGGCAGTCGTCATCAGTTGCCCTTCATGTTTCGCTCATGAACCCGGATAGCATCTTCCACATCATCAAAATACGTGAGTTTGCCATTTTCGAGAACCACTCCGCAATCGCAGTACTCGCGGATGGTGCTCGTGCTGTGGGAAACCATGATAACGTCTGAATCTTGCAATCGGTGTTGGAAGACATCATGGCATTTTTTTTTGAAGTTCGCATCCCCGACCGCAGTGATCTCATCAACCAGATAATAATCAAAGTTGACGCCCATGCTGACACCGAAGGCGAGACGCGCCTTCATGCCGGAGGAATAAGTACCAACAGGTGCGTGGAAGAATGGGCCTAGCTCGGCGAAATCGGTGACGTAATTGACCAGCTCTTCGGTATCGACACCGTAAATCCGTGCGACAAAGCGAACATTCTGCTCACCGGACATGCTCGGTTGAAAGCTGCCTTGAAAACCGAGGGGCCAGGAAATTTTGCCTTGTCTTACTATGCGCCCACGATCAAGCCGCAGCGATCCCGCGATCAATTGCAAGAGCGTCGATTTCCCCGCGCCGTTTCGTCCGAGCAGGCCGACACTCTTACCACGCTTGATAACAAGGGAGGCGTTCTCGATGATCGGCTTCGTTACTCCCTTGGTCTTTACATATTTGGTCGCGCGTTCAAGTCTTATCATCGGCCTCTGGCCACCGCTGCGGAGTTGGTGAAAACAAAAAGTCCGCCGAATATCACCGTAAAGACAAACGTATAAAGATAGAACATGTCGAGGTCCGCCGCCCGGTATTGGGGGTAGAATCCTTGGCGGAACAGCATGACCACATGAACCAAAGGATTGAAAAGCACGACCTCACGCATAGGGCCCGGAAGCGCGTCGGGCAGGAAAAAAACGCCAGAGATCAGGAACATCGGTCGATTGACGATATTGAAGACCTGTTCGTAGAATGGATAACGCAAGAACATTACGGTGTTGAATATACCGACACCAAGGCCCAACAATGTCGCTGCAAAGGCCGCTTCCAAGATCGCCGGCCAATAGAGCTCGGGAGGTTGATGCATTGTCACAATGATCGCCCCGAGAACACAGATGGCGACGAAGACCGTCGTAGCAGCCTGAAGGATATAACGAGCAACGATCGTATCGATCGGGGCGACATTTGGATAGCTGAGCAGGGTCCGATTAGATTTGATGGCGCCGTTCAAAAAACCGCACATCGCGGAGTAAAACTGGAATGCAATATAGCCGGTCGCGAAAAACAACGGAAAGCTTGTCCCGAGAGCGGGCAATTTTGCGATTCCCATAAAGATCACGGACATGAAAGCGATATGGGCTGCGGGGTCGAGGATCGCCCATATGTATCCCCCAGGCTTGTTGCCAAAGCGGGTCGACATTTCGCGGATGAGCAATGCGGCAACAACGCGAATATGTGTCGTCAAGTAATACAATCAGAGGTCCCCGAAACAGGCCGCTTCACCAGTCAGGCATTAATATCATTGTTTGTGGTGAGAGTTAGCCCCTCGGAGCAGATTCCTTCATCATTTAATCAGATCGAGCGTGTCTCACAACAAGGTCAGGAGCCCATCACCGCAAAGATCGTTTCTCCCCACGTCCAAATCCGAGAGCGCACCCGCCCTTAAGAATAAGCTTCGTAGCCCTCGCCTGCTGCCTGCGGCAAGGTATCGCCATCCCCTCGCGGCAATTAGCGAAATTCTTCGGAAGGGCAGTTTTTAGGCATCGAGTTCCTTTGACCATGACGGTCGGCCAGCGCTATTGCTTTCAGTGCCGCGAATGCAACCATACCGGGGTCATCGAGATTTCGGCTTTTTTCCGGCCATATGCGCGCTCGACCCACCCGACAAGGACGGCCTCTGAACTGCAAGATGACGGCCTCGGCCGCTTCGACCGCAGCGACTGTAATCTCCGACCAATTGTCTAAGCCGTCGATCGAATGTGCTACTGCATCAACTGAATCAATGATTGTCTTGTCAATAAGACGAGATCCTCCAAGTTCAAGCATAGCATCCCGAGCTGACCTTAACAGAGTTGCGGTGTCTGACGCTGGTAGTGGATCGGTTAACGATTTCGTCCGTTGAGCCGTAGCAAAGAGAGCCGCACTGATGAGTGTTCCAAGGCTTGATCCGGTGCTTGCGCTGGCGGTGAAGGCAAGCGTGTTCAAGGCCTCACTTAAGCTTATGCCTCGGATATCGACACCTGCAAGAGCCCGCAGCAGCCGTGTCAACATGGTCCCGGTGTCGCCATCGCCCAGTTCCCGATCCGCAGCATTGAGCGGCGCTTCCAGGATCGTCATTGAGTCGGCAGCGCGTTGAAGGAGAAGCGACAGATCATCCGATATAAAGTAAGTCATTGCACACTCCAGAACGGGCAATTCGCCTGAGCCGACAGCAGTTTCTCAAGCTCGATATCCAAGAAGCATAGGGTAACCGACAGACCGGCCATCTCCATGGAGGTTGCAAATGAACCGACCAGCGGCATGACAACGTGAAGTCCCCGCTCCGTAAGCACATTTCCGACCCGTCGAAAGGCGATGTACAGCTCCTCCAGAGGCGTTGCCCCTAGACCATTGACCATTACTGCCAGACGCCGGTGTTCCATTTCGTCGGGTCCCTCCTCGAGAAGCCGACCAATCATCTCGTCGACAAGCGCATCGGCGGACGCCATGGGCCTGCGCCACAGACCAGGGCTCTCCGTGAATTCCAAGGCCGAGCTCAACCTCATCATCGCGAAGCTCGGAAATTTCATCGGTCGCACCCGGCAAGCGGCAACTCTTCATTCCAAGACCGATCGTCCGTGTGCGAGCCACTGTCCGCCGTGCAATATCTGCAACGTCCTTCAAGCTCGCACCGGTTCTTGCGGCGGCGCCCGCCGCTTTGTAGGCGAACACGATGCCGGCAACGCCCCGTCGCTTCGACATTTCTTCTCGGCTGGCACTTGCTATATTGTCCGTCGCAAGCACGGTCTCGATGTCATTTATCGCGGCAAGCTTGCTCGCCATGTCGAAGTTCATTCTGTCGCCGCCATAGTTACCGTAGAGGAGTAAAACCCCGCTGCCACCGTCGGCCAGGTTGATCGCGTCGACACAGGATTGCAGGTTCGGTCCTTCAAACACATTGCCGACAGCACAGCTGTCGGCGAAGCCCTCGCCCAGATAGCCAGCAAACAATGGCAGGTGCCCGGCACCGCCGCCCGTTGCGATCCCAACACGCCCCTTGGAAACACCATTGCGGCGTGCAAGGGTGCGCCCCTGCTTCCCCTTCCTCACGATGTCCGGGTGAGCCATCACGAGACCTGTCAACATGTCGTCAACGTAGCTCTCCGGGGTATTGATGAACTTCTTCATTTGCAGTCTCCGTATTTGACGGCGTAGAGGCGATTATTAATTTTCGCGAGTTTTCAGGCGGGCGTGGCGAGCAGGTGTTGGCTTGATTGTGCGGTCTCCGAGCCTTCCGCGCGCCTGCAAAGCCAACGCTCAAGGCTGCGGACGGCTAAAGATGCTGGCCATGCGATCATGAAGTAGCCACACGCGGTCACGACAAAGACATGCAAAGGGAGAAAGCTCTCCGACATGATCGCCCGCGAAGTAAGCGTAAGTTCGGGCACGGCGATCAGCGCACAGATGGAACTGTCCTTGAGAAGGGAAACCAGGTTGATGAGCAGTGGCGGAAGTACCTTGCGGATCACCTGCGGCAGCAGAATGAGCCGGAACGTCTGCCAGGGCCCAAGACCGGATGCCATCGCCGCCTCTCTCTGACCAGCGGGGACCGCGGCGAAGCCAGCGCGAAACACTTCTGCGAGATAGGCGCTGTAGACGAGCGCGAGGCCGAGAATACCGGCCAGCAGCGATGGAAGCGCAATGCCCGCTTCCGGTAGCGCGAAGTACGAGAGGTACAGAATAACGAGGATCGGAACTCCGCGCATTACCGACACATAGGCGTCAGCACTCAGACGAAAGATCAGCGAGCGTCGCGTGCGGATAAACTCGACGGCAATTCCAAGCGGGAACGCCAACAGGAAGCCACATATCGTCAGGGTACAACTGACCCAACCAGCATCCAGCAAGCGCGGCCCCCAATCGGGGAAATTCTCCAAAATGGTTCTTACAAACGAAAACATCTCAGTACGCCGTCCTATGTTCGACCCAGCGGACTGCCTGACCAAGGCTATAAGTGATCACTAGGTAAAGAAGAGCTGCACAGCCATAGACCAGCGTCGTCTGGAACGTCTCATTGATGAGTTGCCGGGCGTTGAACATCACTTCCGGCGCCGCGATTGCCGCAACGAGAGATGTGTCCTTGACAAGCGCGACCGCGTAGTTGCCGAGCGGGGCGAAAGCAATGCGTAACCCTTGTGGCAATATGACGAGGCGGAAAGCCTGAATCGGCTTCAGTCCAATCGCCGCAGCCGCTTCGCGTTGACCCTGAGGGACCGCCTGAAAGCCGGCCCGAAATATATCGACGACCACCGCAGCGCCGATCAGCCCTAACCCGACGATCGCGGCCGTCAGCGCCGGCAAACGCATCCCGATGGCAGCAAGACCGAAATAGAGCAGGAAAAGAAACGTCAGGCTCGGGATATTTCTCAAGAGCTCGACGTACGCGCTGATAGCAAAGTCGATTGCCCGCCGGTGCCAGAGGTACCGGATCGCCGCTAGCGCCAATCCTAGTCCAACGGCAAGAACAAGGGCTCCCGCTGTCACCTCCAAGGTCACAATGACGCCAGAACCCAGTGCCGCGACGATGCGGACAAGAAGATCATCATCCATCAGGCGACCTCCCGAAGACGCATTGCCGAGAGAAATTGCTTCAGTCGTGGGTGCTGTGGCCGGTCGAGAAGCTGTCGTGCTGGCCCCTCCTCGAGGATGACACCGCCATCCATGAACAAGATCCGATCTGCGACTTCACGGGCAAAGGCGATCTCGTGGGTCACGAGCACCATCGATAAGCCTTCGCGCGCAAGTTCTTTGATAACCGCCAGGACTTCGCCAACCAGCTCGGGATCGAGAGCCGACGTCGGCTCATCGAAGAGCAATAGCTTCGGCTGCTGAGCAAGCGAGCGGGCGATCGCCACGCGCTGCTGCTGACCTCCTGATAGGCAATGAGGCATTTGTGATGCCTTCTCGCTCAGGTGGACTTTTGCGAGCACAGCATCGCAAAGCTCTACAGCCCGTTTGGTGGGCATTTTCCGAACCTTCCGGGGCTGCAGCGTGATGTTCGACCGAACATCGAGATGCGGCCAAAGATTGAAGCTTTGAAATACCATGCCCATGTCGGCTCTTTGCGGAGCAAGCTCTGCATCGCTCATGCGCCGACCGTCTTCGTGTTTGCCGATCAGTCTGCCTTCAAGCCGGATTTCCCCGCTTGAAGGTGGCTCCAGATAGTTGATCGCGCGAAGGCAGGTGGATTTTCCTGAACCACTCGGACCAATGATCGCAATACATTCTCCCCGTGACAGTTCGAAGGACACGCCTTTGAGAACGGGAAAGCTGCCGAATGACTTTGTGAGATTGACGACTGAAAGTAGAGCAGGGCTTTGCATGACTACGAACCTCAGGAGTTGCGGTAAGGGGCTAGCCCGCTCACCGGCGCTTAAAGGAGTTGATTTCATTTGGAACATCTCGGCGGCGTCCAGCCTTCCGGACGGTCGATCCCTACCCTGAAATTCTCCGGAGACGGGGTGTAATTGGCGTCGTTGACGTTGCCGTATCGTTTGCCGATGACCCGGACCTCGCAGCTTTCCCAAAGCTTGCGGATCTCGCCGCTCAAGGCATCGGCAAGTGCCTTGTTGTCCTGGCTGAGACCGAAGACGTATTGTCTGCCGATGCCGGTCAGCAGCGGAAAACCGGGATTGTTATCGGTGAACGGCTTGTTCGTCAGGCCCCATTCGGGATTCATGGCAATGGCGTAGTCGATCACCGGCGGATCGCCGACCAGCGCATCGATACGCCCAGCAAGAATGTCCCTGATGGCGGCGTCGGAGCTATCGTAAAGTGACAGCTGAAGACCGGTTATGCGGCGTAGTTCCGGCAGAAAAGAAAATCCGGTGATCGAACCGACATTCTTGTTTTCCAAGTTCTCAAGTCTATGCCACCCTGCTCCGGCCTTGCTCGTGATGCCGTTCTGGAAGTATCCGGTCGGGTCAGTCAAGGAGAGCGTTGCGGCACGCTGCTCCGTCCAGGCAACGTTTCCGCCGATCAGGTCGACGCGGCCGGTCTGAACTGCGGCGATCGCACCCGACCATTCCATGGGGACAGGATTAATGGCAAGGCCCAGCCGATCGGCGGCGATCTGCAGAATCTCGCCATCGTAGCCGACAAGTTTGCCGTTGCGCGCGACAAGCCCGGGCATATCGCCTGTGATGGCGACCGAAAGCACGCCCGGCTCAGTCAATCTGTAGGCCGAGATGTCAGGGCCTGCCGCGGCAGGGACTGTAGCTGCAAGTGTGATCGCCACGATGGTGGGCAAAAGCTTTCTTTTAATGTTCATTGATGTTCCCTTTCTTTCCTGTTCACTGTTTTGGTAACATCGACGGTGCGGAAGCCAGTGCCCGGGCTAGACCGAAGCGACCCAGTGACAGCCCGTCGATTGGTGTTGCGGAGGTGCCATCGAGGCAAAGTTCGGCAAGCACTGCGCCGACGGCAGGACCGAGCTGGAAGCCATGGCCGGAAAAGCCAAACGCATGAAACAACCCTTGAGCTTTACGGCTTTCCCCGAGAACAGGCAGCCCATCTGGCATTCTGCCTTCGATGCCTGTCCACGTGCGGACCACGAGGACGTTTGCAAGTTGCGGCACCATCGCGATTGCGGCGCGCGCAGCTTCCATGCTGACGTGTGCGAGTGGACGAGCCCAAAGACGATCGGCGTCTGCGACACCGAGGCCGGCGCCGAATACAACGCTGCCGTTCTTCGTCTGACGGAGGTATATAGATCCACCACAGATCCCGAGGTTCGGCCCGATCAGCGGCGCGACCGGTTCTGTCACGCACATGTTCGGCGCCATGACCTGCTCATCGACTTCGTCGCCGAACCAGCGCGCGACCCTTGCGCCCCAAGCGCCGGCCGTATTGATCAAGCGGCCCGCTGTGAGTTGCTCGGCTTCGCCCTTGATCGTAAGCTGGAATCCGTCGGCAACTTTCTCAGCGTGCTCCAGCTCACAATGCTCGCGGACGGTGACGCCCAACTCCCGCGCTTTGCGCGCGAATGCCGGCGCCGCAAGTCTTGGATTTGCCTGGCCGTCTGCAGCACAGAGCGAGGCTCCGCTATAACCGTCGCCGAGATAGGGATAGCGGCACTGTAGGTCTGCGACGCTCAGGATTTCGAGATCGATGCCGTAGTCCCGCGCAATGTCGCGATAGGCGAGAAGGCTCTGCATGTCTGCGTCATTGCGTGCGAGTTTCAGGTGCCCGGTGGCGGTGAACTCACAGTCGGTCCCGACGAGCTCGGCCAACCGTCCCCAGATCTGCCGGCTTCGGCAGGCAAGGGGCAGCTCCGCCGGATGGCGGCCCTGCTGCCGGACACCGCCATAATTCACGCCGCTTGCCTGACCGCCACATCGTCCGCGTTCCAGAAGTATCACGGATGCACCCTTCAGCCGGGCATGCAGGGCGGCTGAGCAGCCGGCAAGGCCGCCGCCGACGATCGCGACATCAAATCTCGTCATCGCCGATCTCCTGCAAGGATTGAGAGCGGAATTGGCTTTAATGGCGCCTGACCGCGCAGGCGTCCGGTGGCGGAGATGTCTGTGCGTGCCGTCGCGGCGATCAATTCACAGGCGGCCGCGCCGCAGACGCGGCCCTGACAGCGCCCCATCCCCAAGCGGCTGAACGCCTTGATGCGGTTGATGTCCGCCTCACCCGTTGTGGCAACGGTTTCGCGGATTTGCCCGGCGGTGATCCCCTCACAACGGCAAACGATGGTTTCGTCACGGATTGCTTCGGCGAAATGGTGCGGGAAGGGAAAAACATGCTCGTCGAGCGCACGCCTGAACGGGGATAACGAGTCGATCCTCCTGCGCAAGACTGATGCACGTTTTTGACTGCCACGACCCATGTCCTCGAGGAGGCTTAACGCTGCAAGTTCTCCCTCCCATTCGGCAACTTCGCTGCCCCGAACAGAGGCCCCGTCGCCAGCAATGTAGACGTGCGGAACTGATGTTCGTCCCGCGCCGTCTGTGACCGGCAACCATTGCCGTTGGCGACGATCGAATTGAAACGACAGTCCAAGCAGATCAGCAAGCTGCGTTTCGGATCTCAAGCCGTATCCGATCGCGACAGCGTCGCAATCCGACTGCCCCTGTTGACCACTTTGCTCATAGCGTATGCTGCTCACGCCGCGGTCGCCGGCGACGATTTCGACCGGCGCGATCGCTGTTTGGATCTTGACGCCCCTGAGACGCAGCTGGGAGACATAAAATAGCCCTCTGGAAAAGTTCGAGATATCCGCGAGCAACGCTGGAAGCGCGGTGATCTTGGAAAAGGGCTTGCTCGAGTCCAGAACGGCTGCGACATCTGCACCGGCCTTCGCATATTGGTAGGCTACGAGGTAAAGCAGCGGGCCCGTCCCAATGAAGACGACGCGTTTACCAATAAAGGTGGCCTGGGCCTTCAACGCGATCTGCGCTGCACCGAGACTGAAGACGCCCGGCGCTGTCCAGCCGTTGATAGGGATGACCCTGTCCATGGCGCCGGTGGCGAGAAGAATTCGACTAAACGGCATGCACTTCAGGATTCCAGCAGTCGAGACATGAAGTCTTCTGTCCTCGACCGACCACACAAGCGTCTCTGCTCGGTATTCGATCGATGGCGCAATGGCCTCGAATGTCGATTTCAGGCGGCGGGCACGGGACGCGTCGAAGCCGTAAAGCTGCGTTTCGTTCCGGGCGAACGCTGCGGGCGGACGGCGAAAGATCTGTCCTCCTGGGTAAACATTTTCATCGATCACGACAGGCCGCTCGCCGGCCGCGGCAAGCGTTTTCGCCGCGCTGATCCCGGCTGGGCCAGCTCCAATAATCACGATTGGGCAATCTAACCTCAACGCACACTCCCCGGCTGAGATGTCGAGAGACGCATGCCCGGCAAGACGCGTTCGGTGCAAGCACGAACCCGCTCGCCGGAGAGGTGCCAGAGCCAACAGTCTTGACAGGCACCCATAAGGCAAAAACCCGCACGCTTCTCGGATTTGAGTTCAAACTGCCGAACGAAGCCTATCTCCGAAAGCAGTGCCGAGAGGATCGTATCGCCCTCGCAAGCTTCGACGGGGTGGCTGTCAACATGGACGATGAATCTTTCGCGGATAACGTGTGGCAGTCTTTTAAACATTTGCGGAGCCTTTTCCAGTGGTCCGTCATATCTACTGTGCCTCTAAAACTATTTTCCCATATTGTGGATGTCAACGATAGCGGATACCGTATAATGACAAAATCAATCGTACCGAGCCTCAAAGTTCGGCACGCCCTTAGGTAGTATCCAAAAAGGAGTGTTCCTTGAAAACGGCAATCATGGAGTTGGCGGAGTTCTGCCACGCCACCACCACAGCACCCGCTGCATTCCACGCTGCGGAAAACGCGCTGCTGGACTTGCTAGGAGTCGCCGCAGCTGGAGCTTCAACGCCGGCCGGATTGGCGTCTCGTGATTCAGCCCGAGATTTATGGGGAGAAGGACCAGCGGGTCTGTGGTTTTCTAAACAACGTGTCACGGCAACGGGGGCGGCCTTCGTGAACTCCACCTATGCCGCCGCACTTGACCTCGACGATGGGCATAGAGGAGCAGCAGGACATCCGGGTGCTGCCATCATTCCAGCTGTGCTTACCGTTGGGGAGACCGTTGATTGTGATGCTGAACGCCTTTTCACTGCCATTGCTCTCGGTTACGAAGTTGCCATCAGGGTGGCTGCGTCTCGCGCTATCAGTGGTCTACGCACGACCGATAGCGGCTTGTGGTGCGGTTATGGCGTGGCGGCAGCCGCTGCCTGGCTTCAAGGCCTTCCTGTGTCGTTGATCGCTCATGCCATGGCAATTGCCGGACAGACATCGACCAGCCAATCCGCAACCGGCTGGACTCGTTTCGGTCACACCGTCAAAGAAGGCATTCCGTGGGCCACTGCCAACGCATTGAAAGCCGTCGTGTTGGCCGCTCATGGCCATCGAGGACCGTTGGACATCCTTGACGAGCCGGCACAATATGATTGCTCAAGGCTTATCGAGCGGCTCGGACGGGACTGGGCTGTAGGCCAGATTTACTTCAAGCGATATAGCTGCTGCCGCTGGGCGCACGCAGCGATCGATGCTGCACTTGAAATCAAGCAGGCGCATTTAGTGGCGCCGGAAAATATCAAGGCGATAACCGTCGAGACGTTCGAACGCGCCTTGACGCTTCCGAACCAGTACGAACCAGCGACGAACGAAGCGGCACAGTATAGCATTCCGTTCTGCGTGGCGCTCGCATTGGTTCACGGCCCCGTGTCGCTGTTGCCACTCGAGGACCGCCACCTGGTCGATGACCGAGTGTTGGCGCTTTCGCGAAAAGTCCAGTTGACCGCGGCCGAAGATTACCGGCGATCTTTTCCCCGGTCGACCCCATCGCGCGTGACGCTGACGACAGGCGCTGGCCAATATACCAAGGAGGTGATTACGCCGCTCGGCGAGCCGACGAACCCAATTTCACAGGCAGATCTGGAAGCAAAATTCGATCATCTGAGCCGTCTGCTGCCTCCGTGCCTCGGGCAAATGCAGACCATTAAACATGCCATAGCCGCCCTAGGTGTCGGCGCCGACCCTAGAGAACTTTTCGCAGCGCTCGAGTTCTCGTTGTAGTTTTGCTCCTGGGCCGCCTTTTGCTATAGGAGTCCGGAAGACTGCATCGGGCGAGGTAGCATGACAAAGGAAGAGGTCGCGGCAACGGGTACTCAGTTGCTCGACAGGGGCGTCGCGATCTTGAAGTTCCTCGGCGGTGCTGGCCAAACCGGGGCAAACATGGCTGTCATAGCTGAAGCGATGGGACTGAAGCAGTCAACTGCGCATCGCATTGTCAGTGCCTTGGAACGGCACGGCCTGATCGAACGGGAACGGAAAACGCGCCGTTATCGCCTCGGACTCGCGCTTTTTGCGCTTGGAGCGACAGCAGCCGACGGAACAGGCCTGCGTAAAGTAGCGCGCCCGGCGCTAATGCGCCTGTCCGCAGCCACAGGGGATTCTGTCTTTCTCATGGCGCGGGCGGGCTTCAATACTGTCTGTGTCGATCGCCAGCAGGGAACCTATGTCATCGACAGCCTGACGGGTCACATCGGTGGCCAAATCCCAATGGGTGTTGGTCCGGCGAGCCAGGCCATCCTGGCCTTCCTGCCTCGAGCGGAAGCTGACGTGATCATCACGACCAATGCACCGCTTTATGATCATTATAGCCATCTAAGCGTGGCTAGAGTGCGGGAAGCGGTGGCAACAATTCGGAAGCAAGGTTATGCGGTCGACCAAGGGGAGCTTGTGGCGGGCATCTCGGCAATCGCCATTCCGATACTCCCGCCTAAGCGCGATGCGATTGCCGCTCTTGCCGTCAACTTGACGAGCGCCCGCTTAACTCCGGATCGTCTCCCGCAGCTCGTCGATATGCTAAAGCAAGAAGTCCGTGAGATTGAAGCCTCTTTAAATCCACTTGATGAACCGCACTTCGGAGGCGTCGAAGCGCCATTGGAGGGGAGGTGAAAGCCCGAACGACACCTCAGCGGCGCCAGCGCATTGCAATACTGATAATTTGGCCCGGCTGAGTAATTGCTTTAGTTGCATCTTTTTAGTATTTCTCGTAAAGAGTTTAGATGCGCAACAACCGATGAGCCGCTACGATGGATGCGATTCCCACCGAAGGCTTCGACGCGGCAGTGACCCTGACAGACCATCTCGACCATCTGCCCGACAAGAAGCGCCGGGAACTCGCCCGTATTCTGCAGATCCTGTTTTTCGAGGTCGAGCAGTTCCGGTCCACCAAGCTGTCCGGAAAGAAGGCAGCGGGCAAGGTCCTCAAGGTCATCCTTTACGGCTCCTATGCCCGCGGCGACTGGGTCGAGGATCGCGCAAGCGGCTACCGCTCCGATTTTGACCTTCTCATCGTCGTCAACACCAAGAGCTTCGCCGAGGAGCACGAGCTGTGGGAGGCGCTTGAGGAACGGCTGTTGCAGGAGCAAATCAGCCACCGGATCGAAACGCCGGTGATCCCGATTGTCCACTGCCTGGCCGACGTCAACGACCAGTTGGCACGCGGGCGGCCGTTCTTCACCGACATCGGCAGGGACGGCATCATGCTCTACGAGGAACCCGGTCATCCGCTCACCCAGCCGAAGGCGCTGACACCAGAGGAGGCGAAAGCCGAGGCGCAGCGATATTTCGATCAGTGGTTTCCATTATCGCAACATTCACTAAAACTCGCGGAAACAAGTATTCAAGATCACGTCCCGCGCCATGCGGCTTTTAATCTCCATCAGGCCGCGGAGACAGCATATCACTGCGCCCTTCTCGTCCTGACGCTTTACAGCCCAAAGTCGCACCGCATCAAGGTGCTGCGCTCGCAGGCCGAAAGCACCGATGCGCGGCTAGTCGCGGCCTGGCCGCGCGATACCCGCTTTGCCCGCCGCTCATTCGAGCTGTTGTCGCGAGCCTATGTCGAGGCGCGATACTCCTCAAAATTCACGATCAGCAATGATGAACTGCAATGGCTCGTCACACACGTGAAAGACTTGCAGGCGCTAGTGGAGGAAATCTGCAAGGGCCGGCTCGGCGCGTGAGGTTTCCGCGCCCGCTGGCGATGTCGCTAACACTTGCGCCAGAGCATCATTGATAGCTCTTCAGCTATCCTTCATTTACGGCCGCCTCGGTGTAAGCGCTTCGCCACGACCCTATGGAATTTGGCTTGATATCTTGCGGAATTGCCAGGGCATGAGTTCTTCAATGCGGCTCTTGGGATGACCGTTGATGATGGCTGTCAGGGTTTCGTCGATATAGGCGACGGGGTCAACGTCGTTGAGCTTGCAGGTGGCGACGATGGAAGCCAGAAGAGCCCAGTTTTCCGCGCCGACTTCGTGACCCGCAAATAGCGCATTTTTTTCTCGTCAGAGCCACAGGTCTGATCGCGTTTTCGACTGGGTTGGTGTCCAGCTCGAGACGGCCGTCGTCAAGGAAGCTGGTTAGGCCATCCCAGTGGCTGAGTGCATAGCGGATGTCGACGGCAAGCTGGGAGCCTGAAGAGATCATCGATAATTGCTTTTCGAACCAGCGCTTGAGCGCTTCGATGATCGGCGCTGACTGTTGCCGGCGCGTGGCAAGCCTGATCTCCGGCGGAGCGCCCCGGACGGTCGCTTCGACAGCGTAGAGTGCTGCAATCTGGCGGACGGCGGTTTCGGCAATTGGCGATTTCGTATTGCGCATCTGCTTGACGAAGCGCCGACGCAAATGGCTCCAGCAATGCACGAGCACCCACGGACCCTCAGGCCGCTGGATATGGGTGAGCCGATCGTAACCATCATATCCGTCGCATTGCAGCAGACGCCCACGAAAGCCGGTCAGGAACTCTTCCGCGAAACTGCCGCTTCGCCCAGGGGCATATTTGAACAGGACGATAGGTGGATCCGCACCGCCATGGCCGCGATCATCGGAGGCGATCGCCCAAAAGTATCCCTTCTTCGTCTGTCGTCGTCCGGGATCGAGAACAGGCGCGGTCGTCTCATCCATGAATAAACGATCGGCTGAGGCCAGATGTTTGCCCATGTGCTCGCCGATCGGCTGGAGGTGGAAGCAACCGCGGCCGGTCCAATTCCCAAGGCTTGCCCGGTCGATGAGGATGCCCTGACGCTTGAAGATTTCGGCCTGCCGATAAAAGGGCAGATGGTCGCCAAACTTTGCGACGATGATCTGGGCAATCAACGCCTCGGTGGGAAGACCGCTTGGAACGACACGTTCGGGCGCATGCGCCTGGACAACTGCGCCCGAACAGCGCCGGCAAGCATATTTCGGCCGTCGCGTCACCAGGACGCGCAATTGGGCAGGAACCCTGTCGAGGCGTTCGGAGGTATCTTCGCCGATCCTGGCCATCTGTCCGCAGCCGCAGGGGCACATCGTACTCTCGGGCTCGATGACCTGCTCCACGCGCGGCAGATGCGCTGGCAAATGGCCGCGATTGCGGCGCGGCCCGTTTGGCTCTTGCCGTTTGCCCTTAATGACGGCTTCGGCCCTTTCCTGGGCGGCATCGAGAATGCCTTGCGCGATCTCGATATCTTCAAGAGGTAGATTGAACTGCTCCGGGCTCAGCTTTTCCGATTTCGCGCCGAACTTGTCGCGCCGCAGATCGCTGACGATGGCTTCCAGTCGCCGCCGTGCTTCCTCTGACTGGGCCAACGCCACCTGATGCTCGACAAGAGCAGCCTGCGTCTGCGCTAAAAGCGCCTTCAAGGCAGCGTTTTCTTCGGACAGTGACGCTTGGCTCATGCGCAATTTTAATCATATTTTCGAATGGCTTACCACATCGAACACGGTGCTGATTCAATCCGCCGCACTTATCCGGAAAGCTGCGGACGTCGCTGTCGCTCGGACCGTACGAGCCGCCAATCGAGCCCCTCGAACAGGGCTGCAAACTGAACCGGCGACATCCGCATCACGCCGTCACGGACCTGTGGCCAGACGAATTTGGTCCCCTCCAACCGCTTATGGATCAGCACCAGACCGGTCTTATCCCAGACCAGGATCTTGAGCCTGTCGGCCCGCTTCGAGCGGAATATAAACGCTGCGCCACTGAACGGATCCAGTCCGAATATTGGTTGCACCAGCGCTGCCAAACCATCGTGACCCTTACGAAAGTCGATCGGCCGCGTCGCCACGTAAACCCGAAGAGCATCTCCGCCCGCAATCATCGTGCCATCCGCGCGGCCCGGATGACGCGTGCCAGATGAGCTTCCTCAGCGTCTCGACCAGCGCGGACAATGACGTCTCCGACAACGACATCAACAATAACCCTGCCTGTAGGAGGTTCATCAACCATCAATGTCGCAAAGGCAGGCGCCGAGGTTGAACGCCCATCCACCGCAAGACGGCCATCCTGCAGGTGCTTGCGCCAATCATAAATCTGCCAGCGGGTTACGCCATAGCGACGGGCAACTTCCGAAACACGTGCACCCGCAACCAAGCTCTCCGCCGCAATCCTCATCTTCTCTGCATCCGTACGTCGGCGACGGCCGGTCGGCCCCTCGATCACGTCCATCCGTCCGACATAACCAGCGTTCGAGACGTCCAAATGGACGTCCATTTTGCTGTCTCTCGACATCCAGTCACCTCCAAACAAACAGAGGATCTTCTGACATCTTCAGCCCATTCCGAATAGAAGGGGATCAGGTAAGCGCTTACGCCTCGGTCGCAAGTTAGGCGGGTGGAAATGCTGTCTATAATCCATTCGCAGCAGCGACAGGACGTAGTCGGCGGAAGTTCTACAACCTGGATGTCGTGGCGAACTCAAAGGTCACGACAGCGACGGTTGAGAGGATGGCCATAGACGACCCTCATCCACGCGTCGCCGATTTCTTAGTGGATACAAGACGTTACCTTTCTCTAAACCGGACACTTTTGGGAGCTCTGAATGGATGTCTTGGCGCGGGCGAAGCCACGCCCTCACCAACTTGTCGTGTTTGTATTCACATAAAGAAAAAGTGTTCGCTGGTGAGACCGCTTAGGGTGACGTCCTTCAACGTGACGATGTTATTGATATCATAGGTAATTATGGTGTCATCTCCGACCTGGCTAGCCGAAGAAAGCATGGAGGCAAAGTCATCGAAGATATCTGCCGCGAAACTTATAAGGTCGTCCGACGCTGCAACGAAGTCTTCAACGACGTCCTTGCCGAAATTCGCGAGGAAGACGAACACATCGTCACCGGTCCCGCCGCGCAACATGTCATTTCCGCCGCCGCCATTGATCTGGTCGTCCCCGGAACTGCCGTTGATACGGTTTGCCAAGGCATCGCCATGGAGAAAGTCGTTAAACAGCGAACCAGCCAGAGTTTCAATCTGAGAATAGGTATCGCCGGCAGCATCCCCCGTGTTGATTGCGCTATTTGCCAGGCTGGCCTTCACTCCGACTGTAGCAGTACTGTAGGAGGCTGTATCGGATCCGCTCCCCCCAACGAGTTGGTCGGCGCCGGCGCCACCGATCAACAAATCATTGCCTGCACCGCCGTCCAAACGGTTGGTGCCTGCATTGCCGTACAGCGTGTCGGAGAAAGTCGAGCCGGCCAGGTTTTCAATTTCGGAATAGGTGTCCCCGGCAGCATCTCCGGTGTTCACCGAACTGTTCACTAAACTGACCTTAACTCCTACAGTCACGGTAGAGTAGGAAGCGGTGTCAACGCCGCTTCCTCCAACGAGCTGGTCGGCGCCAGCGCCACCGATCAACAGGTCGTTGCCTGCACTGCCGTCTAGTCGGTTGTCGCTTGCATTACCGTACAAGGTGTCGGCGAAAGTCGAACCGGTCAGGCTTTCAATGGAGGAATAGCTGTCTCCGGCAGCATCCCCGGTGTTCACCGTGCTGTTCAACAAACTGACCCTAACTCCTACAGTCGCTGTAGAGTAGGAAGCAGTGTCGACGCCGCCGCCCCCAAAGACCCGGTCGGCGCCGGCGCCACCGACCAACAGGTCATTGCCCGCGCTGCCGTCCAGTCGGTTGGAGCTTGCATTGCCGTACAGCATGTCAGCGAAAGTCGAACCAGCCAGAGTTTCAATCTGAGAATAGGTATCGCCGGCAGCATCCCCCGTGTTGATTGCGCTATTTGCCAGGCTGGCCTTCACTCCGACTGTAGCAGTACTGTAGGAGGCTGTATCGGATCCGCTCCCCCCAACGAGTTGGTCGGCGCCGGCGCCACCGATCAACAAATCATTGCCTGCACCGCCGTCCAAACGGTTGGTGCCTGCATTGCCGTACAGCGTGTCGGAGAAAGTCGAGCCGGCCAGGTTTTCAATTTCGGAATAGGTGTCCCCGGCAGCATCTCCGGTGTTCACCGAACTGTTCACTAAACTGACCTTAACTCCTACAGTCACGGTAGAGTAGGAAGCGGTGTCAACGCCGCTTCCTCCAACGAGCTGGTCGGCGCCAGCGCCACCGATCAACAGGTCGTTGCCTGCACTACCGTTCAAACGGTTGGCGACTGCGTTGCCGTACAGCGTATCAGCGAAAGTCGAACCGGTCAGGCTTTCAATGGAGGAATAGCTGTCTCCGGCAGCATCTCCGGTGTTCCCCGCGCTGTTTGCCAGGTTTACTACCACGGCAGCACGGGCAGTCTCGTATGAGGCGGTGTCCGCACCTGTACCGCCAACTAATCGATCGCCACCGGTCCCGCCGAACAACACGTCGTTTCCTGCACCGCCGTCAAGAGAATCATTTCCGGCATTGCCCCAAAGGCTATTGCTCATCTCGTTGCCGACAATCGTATCGTTGCCGGAGCCTGCCTGAACATTCTCGATCAACGACGCAAGGTTGTTGTGATAAAGAAGCGCGTTGAAAATGTTACCGCGAGCATAGCCGTTATTCGGGCCACCGTTCAGATCGGCCAGCTGGCTCTGAGAAAAGACCGAGTAGCCGCCTGGTCGCAGGTCGATTTTAATGCGCGTGGTATAGGCGCTCAGATCATAGGTGTCGACACCGCCGCCATCCCAGATTGTTGCGAGGATCCTGTTGTCATCGGGCGTGATGGCCGCGATCCCGTTGACATAGGTGACGCCTTCATTCGGCTTCCATTTATAAACCGTATTGCCACTGTTGGTTGTATAATCCGCACCATACATTTCTTGTAAGGCGGCGATGTCAAGCATCATGAAGGTTTGTGGCGCGCCATTCTGCTCGTACTTGTAGCCACTTGCGTCGTCTCCGATATACGTGCGGTAAGTCATGATCGTATATTCGATAGAATCGTAAGCGCTGGGCACAATCGTCGGGTTGATATCCGGTTCATGACCATGTTTCAGCCCGAGAGCGTGACCCAATTCGTGCGCCAACGTATGTCCCGCATAGTTGCCGAACTCCGGCAGGCGATAATCACTTTCTGTGCCTGCATATTCCGTCCCGAACCAGACATCGCCGCCCCAGCTATCTGTGCTTGGATAATAGGCTCCTGCAGTCGGGAGACTGGGGTGGGACGACTGTGCGAATCGCAGCGACGCGGTGTCCACGTGCCCGATCACAAAATTGGCGTTAGTAAATCCCTCTACTGAGAAACCGTCATTCGCCGTGTTTCCAGAGGATTGTTCCATAAGAAACAGAGCAAATGATCTCTGCTGCGAGGAAATTGAAGAGAAACCGTAGTCTTTCTCACCATCATACGAGTACGATGTCGAGCTGGTGGGAAACGCATAGGTTATCGTTCCATCCCACGCATAGCCGCTAATAAGCCCGTCAATTCTCTGGTCTCCCGTCAAGCTTACGCTCTTTGTCGAAGTGACAACGCCCGTCATCGAATCCCGCCCTTTTAATCATCCACCGTGCGTTATGTCGGTTCGATTTTCTGCTCGCAATAGCAAAAAATCGCCATTAGCAAACCACACTTCATTAAGTGCCCACGTTGCGTGAAGCGCCGTCATCGAAGCTATGGTGCTTATGAGGCTTGTTTCCACGAGAAACAGGATTTTCCTGTTCAACCAACACCACTTCACTCTTCCAGACCAGGACGTTGGCAGCAGCAATGCTTTTAGCAGGCCCCGATCGGCACGACCGGATGAACGTGTTTCGTTCTTGCCTTTAGCCTGGGTTGGCGCTAACCCGCAGTCAATCTGTCGCTGATCAACTTCGAGCTACTCAGGCGGACATGTCGCTAATGAGGAGGCGGCATTAGAAAATCGACTGGCAGTTTCCGCTCGCTAAGCATTTGTTTTAGGCTATATGCCGTAATCGATGACCACCAGCAGCAAGAGCACAGAGACTATTAGCATGGTCCAATTACCGCGATCATCAATTTAGCACTGTAGGACTGCCATTCCATTTGCCATATCCTCAAATTGGGAGACGTTGTAGCGCTAGGAAACACTGAGCGGAACCGGCTACAGGGGCGATGTTCCGTCGCAGGGTCAATCGTCGTTGCTATTCGCCGACCGGACGCTCCTCCACCCGGGTCACGACCTGGTCGCCGACGGCACGTGCGCACTTGCTTAGGACGGTGCCAACCGCGCCCGACCGGATCCCGGGTGGAGTAGAGCCTCGGCCTCGGCACCAAGCCTATCCCGACGCCTATGTCGAACGAGCTGGCCGATCCGGCTAACGCGGTGATCACATGCTATTCGGATCCCTACATCAAGATCAGCGCAACGGAAGCCGGCAATCTGCTGGCTTGACCATCCACGCATCATTTTGCCGCGGCGCTTCGTTTCCAACGCCTCAAGATCGCCGAGCAGCCCGGCTCGCCGCGAGTTCACCAGGAAAGCGAATTTGTCATGAAGCGAGGATACGCCTGGTACATAACGATCAGCTCATCGACCCGTTTCCAATCGATGTGACCCTCCTGATAGGGTCGCAATTCCGACTGGTGAATTCCGCCCGTTACGAGCACGGCATCAATTCCCGAGCGGTTTGCGCCGAGGACATCTGTGTTCAATCCGTCCCCTATGCAGACTACGGAAGGGGTGGGCATAGCCAGAACGCCGAGTGCCTTTGCATAAGCCTGCCGATGCGGCTTTCCGAAATAACATGCCTTTCCGCCGATTGCCTCGTAGCGTGCGGCAATCGCGCCAGCGCATTCCAGGCGCCGGTCGCCGATCAGCACCTGCAAATCAGGATTGGCGCAGATCATTGGCAGTGCTCGATCATGGCAGGCATGCAGCAGCGCCTCCCTTTCGGCAAGGGTTTGCTCCTCGAGCGTTCCGGTGACCACTACGAAGTCGGCGTCCTTCACTGCCGGGACGGCACGTTTGCCTGTTCCCGCCATTAATTTCGACAGCACTTTTGGACCCATATGATAAAAACGCCTTCCCAACTGCAGGCGCCCGCCGCTTTCAGTTCCAGATAGGGCTTCGAAGACCAATTCACCGGACGTGATCAACCCGTCATAGAACGCGTCGGAAATCCCCATCCCGAGGAGATGGTCTGATACCTCCTGTTTGCGGCGCGGCGAGTTCGACAAGAGAACGACGCGTTTGCCGCGCGCAATCAGATGAGCAAGGCAGTCGATTGCTCCGGCAAAAGCAGTTTCGCCATTGTGGACCACGCCGAACAAATCGATAATGAAACCGTCGTACGCTTCCGAAAGTTCGGAAATACCCGTGAGAAGAGTTGGCCTAGCGAATGCCATCGCGCTTTGCGTCCTCATGTTGTTTGCCTGAGCCTGATGGTCGCCGCCACTCGGCAAGAAGGTATGACGTGGTTGTGCAAAGGACCAGAGCGCCGCCCAGGACAGTTGCGATTTTCGGGCGATCGTCAAAGAACAGCCATACCCATAACGGCGAAAGTGGCGCTTCCAACGTCGTGATCAATGCGACCTGAGTGCTTGGTAGGCTTCGAGCCCCAACACTGAAGAGGATCAGGCCAACCCCCATTTGAAACAGGCCGAAACACGCAAGGATCGCCAACTCCCGAAGAGACACCGTCAGGGATGTCGCCATCAATGCGGCAAAGACCGTTGTCATGAGGTTGGAAAGTATGACTACGCCAACGACGGAACGGCCCTGGTAAAGGCGAAGGGCGACCGCCATCAGCGCCATCGTAACCGTCATTACAACAGCAAGCATGTCGCCAATCAGGCCCGCCTCGGACGCAGAGGCCGAGCCCCAAAAGATCACGACCGCGCCCGTAAATACACCAACGCAAGCCGCCGCTGAACGCGCCGAGAGTGGTTCGTCGATCAGCAGCCGAGACATTAGTGCGATGACAAGTGGAAGTGTTGCAAAGATCAACGCGACATTTGCAACGGAGGTGTGTCGGAGGGCGGAAATGAAAGCCAGCATCGCTGCTGCCGACAGAATTGAGGCGACCAGTCCCAGGCGGCCGATTGAAATCGTTTCGTAAATCAGGACGCGCTCGCCTCTCAGGAGTGTGAAGCCGGCCACGAAGATCACACCGAAGAGGCTGCGCCAAAAGAGGATTGTCCAAGTCTGCGTGGCAAGCATATGCATGAAAAGACCGGCGGTGCTCCAAAAAGCGGTCGCCCCCAAGATGTAGAAAGCCGCCCTCCTCTGGCTCGTCATCATCGGTCCTGGTCCTCTGCTCCGACAGGTGAATTGGCGTAGCGGCGCCGGCAACCGGCGCCTAAACGCAGCAGAATCTCTTGGGGATTTGTTTGCGCAGCGCGCGCCAAATCGTCGATCAGCAGGTGCGGACCGATAACTTCGACACCGATACCCGGCCGGCAAAGGCTTTCAGGAACGTCAGTTAGGTCGACCGTCACATATTCCATTGCCACACGACCGATGAGTGGCGCTTGATGCGGACCGATGCTGACGGAAATTCGGTTCCCCGCAGCGAAGGGAAAGCCATGCGAATAGCCGAGCGCCAAAGTGCCGATACGCGTGACGCGCGACGTCGTAAATGTTGCGCCATAGCCGACGGCTTCACGCGCGCAGGCGGTTTGAACCGCCACGAGTGGAGCCCGGAGCCTGACGACCGGACGAATTGGGCTCGGATCGACCGTCGGCATTTTCAGGCCATAAAGCGCCGATCCGGCGCGAATGATATCAAAGTGAAAGCGCCGGCCGAGCCAGATCGCCGCCGACGCGCCAAGGCTTCTTCCTCGTGGCCGCAAGATTTCGCACATCGAAACGAAGCGGTTCCATTGCAGCGCGTTTGTCGCCGCTTCGCGCGTCTCGGCACAAGCAAGATGGCTTAGCGCGACAGTCGGGAAATGCGTCTGTGTTTGCGCCAGTCTGCGGACGTCGTCGAAGGTCAAGCCGAACCTGTGAAATCCGGTTTCCAGATTGACCGCATAAGAAGCCCTTTCGGCAGACAGAGCGGCACAGGTCGCATCCTCCAGTGAGTTGCACACGGGCACCAGCCGTCGCTCATGATAAGGGGTCGGATCTGCGGCATAGTCCGGCGCCAATACGTAGATCGCTGCACGTGGCAAGATGCGTCGCAGCTTCTCGGCCTCACTCAGATCGGCCACGAAATAGGATCGGCAGCCTGCGACAGCCAGGCCGCCGGCAACTGCTTCCAGCCCGAGGCCATAGGCATCGCTCTTGACCACAGCCGACACGGTCGCCGCAGTCAGAGCGGTCAAAACCCGGAAGTTCCACCCAATGGCACACAGGTCAATTTCCAACTCCGGCTCTGAAGAGGACATCTCGCGTCATCGCTTACAATTATTACGAGCTTTAATTTTGTATTGCAATTTTTAGGAAAGGCAAGCATATTTCTACCATAGAGGATACTCGATCACGATTGATCGCAATGAGAGCAATGATAGGTGGAGGATTGGCAATGCAAAAAGTAATGCGACCGGTAAGAATATTGATCGTCGGCAGCGGCGTGCTAGGAGGCGATGTGTTGGATCTTCTCACGCAAAGCAGCGCGCATTATCAGATCATGGTGGGCGCACGACGGCCCGAGAACGCTCTGCTGCGCGTCAATCTCGCTCTCTACACGGCCATGAATCTTGGGCATACCTCGAATGTAGTCGTCGTGCCAATGGATCTCATGAATGTCGAAGCAACCGCCGCAGAAATCGGGAAGCTGAGGCCGGACATCATATTCAACGCGACCACTCTCCATTCATGGTGGGTGATCACCAAGCTGCCGAAGGAAGCCTATGAGCGCGTGGATAGAGCACGTGGCGGCGTGTGGACGCCGATGCACATGGTGCTTATCCGCCGGCTGATGAAAGCTGTCCGGCTAGCAGAAAGTAACGCTATCGTCGTCAACGCGTCCTATCCCGATGTCGTCAATGCGGCACTCGCCGCCGAAGGCCTGGCGCCTGCCGTCGGCATCGGAAACATCGCCAACGCCGTTCCTGGTGTTCGCCTTGCTGCAGCCTATCTTCTGGGGCGCGATCCGGCGTCGATCGACGTGCGTTTCTTTGCCCATCACTACCTGAGTTACCGCATGCCGAGCACGGGAACGGCCGCGGGTGCTCCATATCATTTGACCGTTTACGCCGATGGAATGGAAGTCTCGCCCGACGATCTTGATCATGAAACACTCTTCAGCCATGTCGCGGGCCGCTTCCGCCGCATCAAGGGTCTGGCCGGGCAGTCCGTGACGGCATCCTCGGCGACTGCCATGCTGCATGCGGTCGCGCGACGAAAGGGGGACGTCGTTCACGGCCCTGGCCCCCTCGGGCTTGTCGGAGGCTATCCGGTGCGGGTTTCCAAGAACGGATTCTTGGTCGAGTTGCCGAACGGACTAACGCTCGACGATGCCATCGACATCAACCGTCGATGCCAGCGTTTCGACGGCATCGAGGCGGTTGATGTCGACGGGACGGTGCACATAGTGGAAGAGTCCGCCGAAATAATGCGCGAAACCCTCGGCTATAACTGCAACGCATTCAGACCGGACGAATGCGAGGATCGGGCACATGAGCTTGCCACGCGTTTCGCTGAATATGCCCGACGTTCCGGTCAGGCAGACCTGACATCCGCATGACGCCTGATCGGGTTCCCCGCGGCATAATCGTGGTAGGCATTCGCGGCGGGGCGCCCGACAGAGAGTGCAGCCTCCATCGAGCGACAATCGAACACGAAAGAAAACGCAGTCTGTGTTGGTTCGCTGACGGAGAAAGACTTGCATATCGCGTCCGGCGCACCGGAGGTGTCGCTCAACGCCCGCTGAACGCCTGCTTTACCGTCAAGCAAGGGCCGCAGGCGGTTGAGGGCAAGCAGGCGGGCCTGGCTCGATGGATAGACTGCGGCCGCGACGTCCACGTTCTCGTGCGGCAAGACGGGAGCTGTCAAAGGATGATTGGTATGGACGATAGCCGGTCCCTCAAGAGAAACCACGCCTGCCTTGGGAGAGATCTCGACACCTCCGACAGCGCCCGTCTCGTCCCCGAACAAATAGCAGCGGCCGCCCATGTGATCGATCGATCGCAAGACAGCGATGGCATCACCTACCCGTCTCTGCCTGATGATCAGGCGCCTGGCAACCAAGCTCGGGATGCCGGTTGCCGAGCGGTCCATCATCAAGTCATTGGTGACGAAAGCAAAGCCACAGCTGTTGAAGCCGACCCAGCCAAGCGTACCCGGCGACGTGACCATTGTGCATTGAAGACCGCGCTCACAATACGAGATGAGAACAAGCTGCTCCTCGGTACCGACCGGCGCGTCCCAGTTCTGGCCGACAACCGCGCCTGCAGATGTCGAGACCGCCACGCTCGTGCAGCCCTTCGCCGCCGGTTCATCAAAAAACTCGAAACCGTTTAGGCAATAGATCTCGAGCGGAGAAAATCCAGCACCGGCCGCAATCCCCTCAATTTCTGCAACAATCTGCGGCTGGTGGCTTTGAAGATATGTCCACGACGCTCCGGCGACTTTTTCCGCAGCGCTCCACCCCGCCTGTCCCACTTTTTCCCGGAGCGAGTTGACGGCCACTCTGATCGGAGAGGAGAAGAGAGAGCCATGCTGACGACCGCGCTCGAATGGAGAGCCATACAAAACTACGATAGGAAGGCGTCGCGACATGAAAACCCGAATAACATAGCAAATTTCCCCCATATTATGAGATATATTCGCCATGCGTCCATAATACGCAATTTTGAGTGGTACGAAAGTTACGCACACGGTACACATATCAACGCGGCATTCCGGCGGCAGCGTTGCTGTCCAAGCCGATTGCGACACAGTCATACTTCAGAGGAAATTTTCTGCTCAACGGAGTGATCTGGCGTGAACAGGATTCTAGCCAACCTCATGTTTGATTTTCTCAAGGCATGCGACGCAGCGCAGGCGTGCAACGAATTGACGGATCTCGTCGGCAAACTGGTAACAGAACTCGGTTTCGAGTGCTTCGTGATGGCAGCATTGCCTCTTCGCCATGAACGGTTGGAGGGTTGCTTTTTGCTCAATGGGTGGCCTGAAAAATGGTTCGAGAGGTACCTTCGCAAGAACTTTATCCACCGCGATCCGGTCGTCGATCTGGTCAAACGAAACGACAAGCCGATCATTTGGTCGAAGGCCATCGATGACCGGGGGCTCACGCCGAAAGCGCGGCAGATCATGAAGGAGGCGGCCCGCTTCGGGTTGGCGGATGGTCTTACCATTCCCCTCCACTCCAATGCAGGGCTGGATGGTGTCTTCTCACTCGTGGGCCCACGCTTAGATATTTCCGCCGAAGAGAACAACCTCTTGCAAATTGTTGCCTCGAGCGCCTATGCGCGGCTTCTCGAATTCAAGGGCATCAAAAACAGAGTCCGCAAATCTGTGTCCGTGACGCGCAGCGAGAGCGAATGCCTTGCCTGGTGCGCAGCGGGTAAGACGGATTTGGAAATTGGCTGGATCACCGGCCGCTCGCAAAGGACGGTACAGAAGCACCTGCAAAATCTCCAGCTGAAATTGCAGGCCAAAAATCGTGCTCAATTGATCGCCGAAGCCTTCCGGCAGGGCCTTCAGCGATAAAAACTACGACAATTTGCGAATAGTTTTGGAGAACCGACGGTTGTAAACTTACGGCGTGCGACCTGAGGTGACTTTATGCTCCAAATTATCCATGGCAAGCAGGCCAACGACCAAGCGCTCATGGAGCCCATTTGGCGTTATCGCCATCGCCGTTTTGTCGACGAGCTAGGCTGGGAGGCAGTGCGCCGCGCCGATGAATGCGAGCGGGATGCCTTTGACACGTCCCACACCATTCATCTCGTTCTAACCCACGGCCACGACATCATCGGCTATTCGCGGCTGCTCCCCACAAACTTGCCGCACCTTCTCTCTGAGATTTATCCTGAGCTCTTGCAAGGAAGACCGTACCCCTGTGGCCCACGCGTTTTCGAATGGGGACGATGTGCAGCCGAAAAGGTGGCTCCACGGATTGATAACGTCGCGGCCGTGGACGTGTTGATGACCGGCGTTCTGGAGTACCTCGTGCATGTTGGCGCCGAGGCTGTGATCATCGAGGCGCATCCCAAGCTTGTCGAGATGATGAAGGGTAGAGGCTACCCTGTCCAGTATCTTTGCAAGCCAGCGCTCTACAATGGCGAGACGATCGTTGCAGCCGCAGTTTACCCATCAGCAACGGTGCTTCAACGTCATCGATTGGCTTATGGCATAACGCAATCTTTGCTCCCACCCAACCTTCAAAGGGGGCTGCGTCGCGTCCGCGAACGACATGTCGATCATCAGCCGAACTGGAAAGACTCAATTCGTGGCGCGGCGCAGGAAATCACTGATGGATGCAGCTAGCGCCGAGCGCTTCATCAAGGCAATGGTGCACGACAAGACCCAGAACCTTCTAAGGATCGTGGAGGAAGTCTATCGCCGTTATCCACCGAATGAAGACCTGGAGTTCATACGATATCTGCTGGGAATGATAGTTCTCGAAACAGACGACGGAAATGGCAAGGACAAGCGCTAACGGTCAAACAGTTGCAGGCGGCAGCAACCTCGGAATGAACCAGCCGTTTTAAGATCTGATCTTAAAGTTCTTTGCAATCGTGGGTTTCGTTGTTAAACTGAAACGGAGACGACGCTGTTCGTCTTGGGGCGTGGAAACCCCTTTTGATTGATAACACGCTTTTTGAGCGACTACTTCGTGACCTTTCGGGTCGGGGAGCCTGTGGAGTATGCAAAAGGCCTTCGGGCTAAAGTCCACAGGGGCTGAGTCAAAACGGCTTTCCAACTCCCCGACTGCTAGATCCGCCAGGACTTCTGGCTGTGGGAGCTCATATATGGCAAAGAATTACCACCTTGAAGGGCCGGCATTTCCGGTTGAGGAAACAGCCAGCAACCCGGTCTCACTTCACCCCGTCGATCAAGAGGTCGGAAAACGCATTCGCGTACGACGCCAGCAATTGCGAATTTCTCAGGCCGCGCTCGGTGCCGGCGTCGGCGTTTCTTTCCAGCAAATTCAAAAATACGAGCGAGGCGCTAACCGCGTCAGCTCTTCCGTTCTCTATGAGATTGCCGCGGTCCTTGACGTACCGATGGCCTATTTCTTCGAGACGCTTTCGAAGCCCGGTTGCGGCAGCAGTGCAGCATTGAGTCGCAAGGCCGAAATACGTGAGGAATTCATAGCGACTGACGAGGGTCAACGGCTAGTGGATACGTTCATGGCGATACCGAAGAAGATGCGCCCGAAGTTCATTTCTCTCCTGGCCACGTTCAGCAGCGCGAACGACTGAATCGCCGTTATAATCAGGGCCCACTGAACGTGTAGCGATGGGCCCATTTTATCGCAGCCGTCAGCTACAGAGAGTCTGGTGGCGCCCGTCTCCGGCGTTCCTCCGCCATTCCAAACGCTGCGTCAACGATGGCTTTTTGACCCGTCGAAACCATCTAACGGGTGCCAGGCGGGAGTTCCTACCATATTTGTGCTCCGGCCCCGCTCACAAACTTTCTCGCCACCGCCGCGACACGTTGAGGTCAACACGGCGCCGAACTGGACTTGAAAGCGCGGCCGAAGCTTCCCTCATGCGCCTCTGCAAACCAGGCTTGCCAATGCAGGATTCCGCACTCGTCATCAACTGTACGAGGCAAAGGACGCAACAATGTCGCCGGCGGTTGCGCAGGATATGACTTCCCGACAAACTAAGGAGGTAACATTGTCATGGCAACTGACGATCGATCAACATGGAAATCTGAAACCTTTGGGCACGCCGCCGAAACTCATGTCTTTGCGTCGAACCCGTGCTACCTCGTTGAGCAGATTTCCTTGCCGATCTCGAATCTCGCTCGGATGGTCAATGGCGACGGGACGGAACGGACGCTCATCTTCGATGAAGGCAAGGCAATTGTTCGGGGCATCGAGGGGGGCCTCCTGTTATGGGTCGGTGCGAGCAATCTCGTCGTCCGCCACGCTCTTCAGCTACTGCTTGAGAGTGGCCTCTTTCGCGCAAGGTCGGACGCGCAGCTGGAGATCTCTTGGTATTTAAGTGTCGGCAAGCCCTTTGCGGTGATCGAGGGGCTGTTTGCAACGCCCCGCGACGACGGTGCCAGATGCACGTCGTGAAGCCATACGTGCCTGGGGTGATCGATGGCATCCGGCTGCGCATAAGACACTGGCCCGACACGCGTTTCTATTGCTTATCCGTCGACGCCATTGGCCACGCTCCCGTGTATCTGCACTGGGGATGTGGTTGAAGCTTTTATAGGGCAGAGTTCTCGATTTGACTCACTCCCAACTATCCCGTTTCTGGTAGCCGCATTGGCAACCCTGCGCGCGAGAGCAAGCAATGCCCCCATATTCAGCGCACGCGCGGACGAACTCTTTTAGGTCGCCAGCCCAACGACAACCCCGTGCACCCTAGGCGCCGCATACCTGCGTCTAGGTCTGGGACAACCTCTGTATAATTTCGCGAGGTATTAGTCGAATGATAGGTTCGCTTTCGTCGCCTCAAACACCCCCCCAACCCCAGGGAGGCGATTTTCGGCTTCGGTGTCTCCCTCTGTTTCACCGTGGTCGGCGGATATGACATCCGCGTTGACCGCCTCGTTGACCGGGGCGGTCTTTTTTTGAGTTGATGTCGGCGCGTGACACTCAAGAAAATTCCGCTTATGCGGTCTGAGGATCGAACACTCGGAGCGGATCAATCCGCCTCTACGATTTCGAAATCTATTTGGAGCCTGCCAATGACGACTGCAGCCTCGTTTATCCCGAGAAGGCGTGACGGCTGCCCAATCTTTAAAGTTATTCCAGATTCGAGATTGCGGAAGTTCAAGACGATGGTCGATGAAGGACCCCAATCTATAGATCCGGACGCTGCCTATCGCGGCGACAAACCCCTGAGAAGGGCCCCTGGAACCAATAACGCGTCACGACATTCTTCCTCCCACAAGGAGATGCCAAATGACGTATGATCCTGAAAAACCAAAGCTTGGTCGTAGGTTTCGAACCGGACCGGTTGATTTTCGCCGCACGAATTGGGTGACATGGATTGCAGCAGCAGGGTTGATTGCGATTGGCGCTTTCGCTCTCACCCAGTGGTCTAGCTCGCCCGACACTGATCCAGAGACCACCGCTTCGACGAGCAATTCCGAAACCGCGCCGGCTCCAGCAACGCCGTCAGCCCCGACAGACAACAATGCCGCGCCTGCTCCCGTCACGCCGCCTGCAGGCACGCCGCAACAGTAAGTCTGAACTTGCCGCGCGGTCGGGCGCCACTGCGGCGGATCATAGCGACGAAGCCTAATGCGCTATCGCCGCCGCAAGCGCTTGTGCCCATGAGGACGACGGCACCATTGGCTTCGTGCCGCCCTATTGATCGAGACCGAGCCAACGACCGGTTGCCCGCGCCTGGCGTTCGGCCAGGATCTTCTGACTGCTCTCGAGCCGAACAGCCCGCTGCAAGACCTTGAGCGATGCCCGGATCGCATCAAACGCCTTCCGTTCGGCAGAGGGCACCATGTTGACGACCCCCTTCTCATCACGTCCGATTGCACCAGGCCCGAAGCGGGCGTCGAGAGCCTTGCTTGTCGCAGCGAACTCGTCGCGGACCTTCGGATCGAGCGCGCCGATCATTCCGGCAAGCGCCCCCGGGTTCTTCTTGGCCGCTAAGGTGAGGCGCACGAGATCATCGCGAGCGCCCCTGCTCAGCCCCGGAATGGCTATCCCCATGCGTCGCCGCTCCTCCGCAAGCGTGCGGAGAGCCGCACCGAATGCACTCGAATAGGCAGAAGCAAGGGCCGTCAGGCGACTGCCAACCTCTGGGAGGGCTTGCAGCGCATCCCTGCGCTCTTGCCCGGAAGCAAGCAGCCGGTCGATCAGGCGGTCCGAACCGCGCAGCGCTCCGTAGGCTCTGGGATCGCTGGCGACGGCTGCAGCGATGCGATCTGCCACAATACCCCTTGTGACCAGGGCCTCGATTGTTGCCACCACTGCGGCCGGATCACGCCAGATGTTGACCGCCGCTTCCGCAAGGGCTGCGCGGCGCTTCTGGTAATGCGGTGTCGACATGGCGCGTACTTTAACCTCTTCCTCGACCGGCGCCTTGAATTCGGTCACCCCGGCGAGCAGCGGCGGCGAATTCTGTCTTTCCGGATCAAAGGCCGCGGCAGCGACAATCCGCGTGCGATCCTCGCGTTCGGCCCGATGCTGCGCTTCGGCAAACCGCTTCACAGCCTTGAAGAGATTCACCAGTTCCTCGCGCCTTTCCGGTATCAAGTCCTTCGGCATGCGCTCCATGGCGCTGGCCTCGACATGCTCATTGGCCTTATCGGTAAAGGCGCTCCAGCCGAAGCGAACCGTCAGCGCCGCGCTGACCGCCTTGATTTCCTGCACGACGGAACGATCCGCGGCGGCGAACAAGAACGCCGTCTTGTAAGCCTCCTCCCCACCCCGTTGCCGGACGGCTTCGATTTCGTCGAGGCGGGCACGAGCAGCTCGCGACAGCGCCGGAACCGACAAAGACATATGCGCGCGGCGCGTCCGCTCACGCGCTGCAAAGCGTTCGGCGTTCTTGCGAAAGGCCGCAGCATGGGCGCGCATCAGCGGCTTCAATTCAGCAAGAGCGGCAATTGCGGCATTGCGCTCATGACGCGCCGCCCGCCCATCGATCAGGAGGTCCGAGCCGCGTAAACGTCCGAGCCTGGCCGGCGCGCGTGTAATGTCGTCGGCAAGCCGTTGGGGCGGCGCGTCAGTGTGCGAAGCCATCTCGTTGAGCACGGCAAGCGCCTTGTCCGGATCAACAAAGATCTTTGCGAGCTGCGCGCGAAGGATTGCTTCGCGCGCCTGACAGCCCGGTGAAGCCAGTTGCGCCAGACGCGCATCCTCTTCCACGCCGCTTGGAAAAGACGTCACAGGAGCCAGAAGATACCGCATGTCCTCGACACTGGTCTGCGCAACGGATGCAGCCGGGGACCGGTCATCATGAGCGATGAGGCGCTCGCGCTCGATCGCAAAGCCTAGAGCAACGTTTGCCCGCTCCCACACCATCGCCAGTTCCTTCCTCTTTCTGCCAAGTCGCGTCAGCTGCCGGGCGACATTCTCTTCCATCCCGGCAGCGATTTCGGCGAGATGGTCAATCCCGCGACGCCGCGCGAAATCACCTGCATAGGCCTGGTAGCCAGCCTCATCGTCGAAATCGAGCGTCGTGGTCTTGGCGCCGGAACGCGACAACCGCTCGACAAGCTGCTTGAACAGTTCGGGCCGATGGCTCTCCTGCTCGATGCGCTTCCGGCGGGCTTCGGCGGCTTCGACCTGTGTGGCCGTCCAGACATTGCGATGCACCACCCTTTCCTCGAACCGATTCTGTCCGGTTTCCTCATCGATGACAGGAACCTGAACTTTGACCTTCTCAACACCGTCCTTACGCAGAGTGACGGTGTCCCCGAGGTGGAGCCCTCCCTCCCGGAGTGCCTTCGGCAGGCTTACGCCCCAGAGCCTGTGCGTAACCGCGTCATCGGTTTTGACGTCAGCATATGGACTCGGATCGACGTCCGCTCCTGCGCGGAAACGTGCCTCTCCGACACCGACAAGTTCGCCAGTGACGCCGGCTGAATGATCGAAACGGCGGCGAGTGCCCCATTCAGGTTGTACCGCAAAGTCTTCCTTGGCCGCGTAGAGATCGGCACGGTTGCGATGGCGGGTCATCGAAACATAGGTCAGATGGTGGTCCATCATGCCGGTCGCGAGAACGAACGTCCGGTCGACGGTGGCACCCTGAGATTTGTGGATCGTCGTGGCATATCCGTGATCGACATTGCGGTAGCTGTCCTCACTGAAGATGACATCACGGCCATTGTCGAGGCGCACTGAAAGTAATGTCCGGCCCCGTTTATCGGTCGTCGAAACAACCGTGCCCAGCATTCCGTTCTTGACATACTGGGCGTCGATATTCGCAGCGTGCGGCTCGAGAAAACGGCCGTTCTTGAGGAAGATGATACGGTCGCCAATGGCAAATTCACGCGCCCCCTGTTCGGTCTGGAAGGCGCGACTGTCACGAAGCGCGCCCTCGGCCTTCATCACGGTCCTCAGTGCGTCGTTCAAACGCTTCACGTCCACGTTCGTGTGAGCGAGAACGAGTAGTTCGTCGCCGCGCAAACCCGGGCTTCCTTCATCGGCCGATCTCTGAAGCAGTTCGCGACGGGCACCGGTCCAGTCGGAAACGATGCGTCCGATGGCGTCCTCCCGCCTATCCGCTTCGATAATATGACCTCGCTCCACATAGGCGTCGAGACCCTGTTCGACGTCGCGGCGCGCAAACAGCCGGGAAGCCTCGCGCGCCCATTGCTCGCTTTGCCGGCGCACGCCCGAAAGCTCCGCAAAGCCGATCCGTTCCGTAATCGCCCGGAACGCAGCGCCCGCCTGGATCGGCTGAAGCTGCATGGCGTCGCCGATCAGGACGACCTTCGCGCCTGCCTCTTCGGCAAACTTCAGGACGCGCGCCATTTGCTTCGACGACACCATGCCGGCTTCGTCGATCACCAGCACGTCGCCGCGCCCAAGCCTGTCGCGGCCATCGGTCCAGGCGAGCTCCCAGGATGCAAGCGTCCGCGACTTGATTTTCGAACTGTCCTCCAGGCCTTCGGCGGCCTTTCCGGCAAGTGCTGCGCCGATCACCCGGCGACCTTCGCTTTCCCAGGCGATGCGCGCCGCATCCAGAAGTGTGGACTTGCCGGCGCCGGCAAGCCCCATGACCGCAGCAATGGCACTGTTTCCTGTGACATGCCTGACGGCGTCCACCTGCTCCGCATCGAGCCGGAAGCGCCTTTGCGGATCACGCGTTTCGACGAATCCGATCGCCGCGGTAATCCGCCGATCGGTGATGGCATGCCCGCGGCGCTTCGCGAGAACTCGCACAGACTGAGCCATGTCATATTCGGTGCGCAGGATGTCGCGCGTGGTCAAGATTGCGGGCTCCGCAGCTTTTCCGGTCTGCGGATCGAACGCTTGCGGCTTCAGCGTCACGAGATCGTTCGAAGCCATCAGCCGCGCACGGATATTGGCAAAGTCAATCGGATCGTCGACATAGCGGTGGAGCGTCCGGGCGATATCACGCTCATCAAAGGTCGAGCGCTCATTGGCAAGCTGCTTCAAGAGGAGTTCGGGATCTGCAAGCAGTCGATCCGCCATCTCCTGCCGGCGGGCAAGCTCCGCCGGCGCGAAGAACATCTGTCTGCCCTTGCGAGCCAATGCCGCTCTTTCCGGACCGTGATGTTTCTGCCCGATTCCGTCCAGGCCCTGTTCGGGATAGGAGCGGCCGTCGAGCCGGATCTCATGTCCGGCAAGTGCCAGATGCCGATTGGCCGTGTGGGCCCAGGCAATCTTCCACGCCTTCAGCGTTTCCGTGTCGCCGGCCCAGATTCGATAGACGATCCTGCCCTTCGGACGGTCCGGCGTTACAACGCGCAGCGGCTTACCATCTGCTCCAGTTACCGCCACCTTCTTCGGCCCGAACCCCTCTTCCGTCAGAGGTCTCAGCGTTGTCATCAGGTGGATGTGAGGATTGCCGTCTTTGTCGTGATAGACCCAGTCGGCGACCATTCCTCTTGAGGTGAGGTTGTCGCGGACGAATTCGCGCACCAGAGCGATGTTTTCGGTTCGCGACAGTTCCTCAGGCAAGGCAATGATCAGTTCGCGGGCAAGCTGCGCGTCGGCCCGCTTCTCGAAGGCATCTACGGCGTTCCAGAGCACCTCGCTGGCACCGGCGATCGAGCGTCCGTCAATTGCCTTGCGCAGCCACGCCGGCGTTTCATCCGGCAGGACCAGCTCCTCATGCACCAGTTCGGACGAACCGCCGCGATAGCTGAAGGATGTGCCAACCTGCTCGTCCGTCATTCTCGTGCGATGGCGATAAGCCGCAGCCGAGACGACGCTCCGTCCCGCTCCCCTGCTGATCACTTGCGCTCTGACGAACATGATCGCCACGACCGTCTCCAGACCTGTCCAGCCACGTCGCGCGAGCGACGTATATTGCGCCCTCAAACCGATCGGGCCGACTGGGCTGATACCGCTTTTCCGAAGAAGGCCAGCGGCCGGAATTCCGCACGAGATTCTGAGGCTGGCGCAAGATAGCCTGTTTAACTGACTTGTTCCAGAGTGTATAATCAGAGTGTCACATCAACACGACACAACGGATCATCAAAAATGTCAGCCAGATCGACAATTTCCGAGCTCGATGCGCAGATCGAGAAGCTTAAGGAACGCAGAAGACTTTTGATAGTCAAATCCGCCGAGCGCTTTGCTCGCGCCGCCACAAAGGCGGGTCTGGCTGAAATGGAGTTACCCGACGAAGCACTCGATCAGATCATCGCCGAGATTACGGCGCGATTTCGCAAAGAGGAGAAAAGGACGGCTGGTGGCGCAGCTTCTCAAGCGCCTCGACCAGCGGATAGCGGAACTGGAACGCCGGCGGCGGTTTCACATGACGGCTGAGCGCAAGCGCGAGGCGCGCGAGAAATTTCTGATCGGCGGCATCGTCGTCAGGGCCGGGCTATCGAAAGCCGACCGGGCGTTCCTGTTCGGCGGCCTGCTTGAACTGGCCCGGATCGTTCCGGGCTCTTTAGAACATCAGCGGTTGCGCGACCTTGGCGAAGAGGCGTTCAGGGCCGCTTTTCTGGACGCTCTTCAGGAGAGGACGGAATGGCATTGAAGCATCGATTGCATCCAAGCCTTATGCTTGTGCTCGTCCCCGTCGCCATCACCGCCTTTGCCTTCTACGTGACTGGGTGGCGATGGCACGCATTGGCAGTCGGCATGTCAGGAAGAATGCAATACTGGTTCCTGCGGTCAACACCGCTGCCGCCATTTCTGCTCGGACCGCTCGCAGGGCTCCTGACTGTCTGGCCCTTGCCATTGCATCGACGCCGTCCGATCGCGATCTCAAGCCTTCTCGGCTTTCTCGCCGTTGCCGGCTTCTACGCCTTGCGCGAATATGGACGTCTTGCTCCCCTGGTCGAGCGCGGCCTTGTCGCCTGGGATGAGGCGCTTTCTTATCTCGACGCTTTCGTCGTGGCTGGGTTTATTTTCGGCTTTCTGATCATTGCCGTGTCAGCGCGCATTTCCATCGTGGTTGCCGATCCAGTCAGGCGCGCCAAAGGGGGAATCTTCGGTGACGCCGACTGGCTCTCGATGCCTGAGGCCGCAAGGCTTTTCCCGCCGGACGGCGAAATCATCGTCGGCGAGCGATATCGCGTCGACCGCGAGCTCGTGCACAAGCTTCCCTTCGACCCGAACGATCGTTCGACGTGGGGACAGGGCGGCAGGGCGCCGCTGTTGACCTACAAGCAGGATTTCGACTCCACGCATATGCTGTTCTTCGCCGGCTCCGGCGGATTCAAGACGACCAGCAATGTCGTGCCGACGGCGCTTCGATATTCAGGTCCGCTCATCTGCCTCGACCCGTCCACAGAAGTTGCACCGATGGTGGTCGAGTACCGCAGGCGTGTCATCGGCCGTGACGTGATGGTGCTCGACCCTGCCGATCCGCGAACCGGCTTCGACGTCCTGGACGGCATCGAAACGTCGGCCCGCAAGGAAGAAGACATCGTCGGCATGGCGCATATGCTGTTGTCGGAAAGCGCACGTTTCGAATCGTCAAGTGGCGCCTACTTCCAGAACCAGGCGCACAATCTGCTGACCGGACTGCTTGCCCATGTGATGCTCTCGCCAGAATATGCCGGCAGGCGAACGCTGCGTAGTTTGCGTCAGATCGTTTCCGAGCCCGAGCCGTCGGTCCTCGCCATGCTGCGCGACGTTCAGGAGAACTCGGGGTCGGCCTTTATCCGCGAGACGCTGGGTGTCTTCACGAACATGACGGAGCAGACGTTTTCCGGCGTCTACTCGACGGCATCGAAGGACACGCAATGGCTGTCACTCGAAAATTACGTCGGTCTCGTCTGTGGCAACGCATTCAGATCCGGCGACATCGTCTCTGGCAAAAAGGATGTGTTCCTGAACATCCCGGCCGCTATCCTGCGCTCGTATCCTGGCATCGGAAGGGTGATCATCGGCTCATTGATCAAGGCCATGGTGCAGGCCGATGGCGCATTCGACCGCCGCACATTGTTCATGCTCGATGAGGTCGACCTGCTCGGCTACATGCGGGTGCTGGAAGAAGCGCGCGACCGCGGCCGCAAATACGGGATCACGCTGATGCTGATGTACCAGTCCGTCGGACAGTTGGAGCGGCATTTCGGCAAGGACGGGGCGGTCTCATGGATCGACGGCTGCGCGTTTGCCTCCTACGCCGCAGTCAAGGCACTCGACACGGCCCGCAGCGTCTCGGCTCAATGCGGGGAAATGACCGTCGAGGTAAAGGGCCGGTCGCGCAATATCGGCTGGAGCAGTTCTGCCATGGGATCGCGCCAATCGGAAAGTGTGAATTTTCAAAGAAGACCGCTGATCATGCCACACGAGATCACCCAGTCGATGCGAAAGGACGAACAGATCGTTATCGTCCAAGGCCAAAGTCCGCTCCGTTGCGGGCGAGCGATCTATTTTCGGCGCAAGGACATGAACGAGCAGGCCAAGGCCAATCGTTTCGTCAAAACCAGCCTCTGACCGGCAAGGATATCGTCAGATGGCCAAGGTCCTGCTTGCGGCTTCCGACTGCAACGACCGAAGTGCTCCCGCCATTGAGCCGGCACGTCAAGCGGAAGAGGTGACCCTCTCGATGCGGTCTGCCCCTTTGGTTCATCCAATGCCTTATACCTTTTTTGAAGGGATGCTCGAGACTCTCGCTGACCCCGAGGTCCTCTTGGGGTACGCCTGCATGCACCAGACGCCAGACCGAGGCCGGAATGCAGGACACCAGGGACTGGCGCTGGCCGAATCATTCACTCGGACCCCAAAGGAGCGCGAGAGATCGCGCCCGGAAGCGGCTTTCCTTGACTCGTCGACGGGTTCTACGGCTCCACTTTTTTGGGCCGCCCGCGACCGAGAGCGCCGTCGGCACGGGCCTGCAAATAGGCGTAGATGTCGTCGATATAAGGAGCGAAATTGGGATCGTTGGCGAACCCTTTCATGATCGAACTCCCGCTCGAGCTCCGGCCATCTCGAACGACGCGCCTGAACGTCTCGATATCGAGCGGCCGGTTGACGAGAGAGGATGCGAAAGTCGAGCCGACGCCATCGGGGCCGTGGCAATGATTGCAGCCGGCATGATAACGCCGGTAACCGTTGTAGGTCCGCGCATCGGCATTCCCATCGACCACTTTGTAGAACTTGTCGGCGGCGGCGGCATCCTGCGAAGATCGCCCGGAAATCACCGCGACGCCACAGGCGACGACAGCAAACAGTAGCAGGCGCTGCAATGGACGCATCTTTCTGTGCCTCCAAGGCGCTTGGCGGCGCGGGCCGCGTTGTCCGCCGATAGCGGCTTCGTGCGAACCAATATCAGGAGGAATCGAGCTCTGACTATGTCACAGGCCCGCTGCCGGAAAAGCCGGGGCCCGTTCCTGTGCTGTGAAAGTCACTTTCTCGCACGTAAGGTTCACCCGGCTTCCTCCCGGATCAGCCTTCGGGATTGATCGTCCGTTGGGCGGCTCGCCCGGCATGTCCGGATGGGCCGGCCGGGATCACCGCTCTCGCCGCGAGGCTCCCGGATGGCCAAAAGGGTCAATCCTCGATTATGGCGCTGGTCGACACGTTATCGATCAGGTTTGCGGTGGGCTCCTGCACGAGAAGGACCTCGCCATTACGCAAGATCTCGAAGTCGGCGGACGGCTGGCCGACGGCTTGAGGCACGGAGATCATTAACCGCTGCCCCGGTCCGAGTGTGGATACGAAGCGGATCGGCTGTGCTTCTTCGCCGGACGCCATGGTCGCAACCACTCGGTAGCCGTCTTTTTCGACGGTGTAATACACCGCGCCATTGAAATGGTCGAGATGAATGCTGTAGCCGTTGCCTGGCGCCAGTTCCGACGCCGAAGCGACGCCTGTCGTGGCGAGTAAGGCCATTGCAAATGCTGTAGAACTTCTGGTCATCGCTCCTCCTCCGCGAGCGATCGCCTGCCTGGGCATCCTCTGCCCATGGTGGCAAACCCAGCCTATGCGCAGAGCAGCTCGGGCACATCGGTACGGCCACCCAATTTCCCGGCGGCTGGCACCCTAAATTTCATGCTGGATCAGTTTGCCACGGCTGGCAGCGCATCATCGCTTGACAGGAGCCATGGCTCGCCGCGCAGGCGCAGAAGGACCTCCATACGGTTGGTGGCGTTGAATTTTCCGAGAACGGCGGAAACCTGATGCTCGATCGTGCGCGGGGAGCGCGACAAACGCTGGGCGGCTTCCTTGTTGCTCATGCCCGCTGCGATCAAGGCAAGCACCTGTTGTTCGTGCCACGTCAATCCAAGCGGGTGACGGCGAGCCGCCGCGTATGGTCCCCTGCGGGTTTTCGGCAAATGGCCCGCAACTCCCAAGCGCTGCGCCAGCTTTCGCGCCAGCGCCGCAGCGGGACGCGCCTCCAACGATTCCAACGTCGTGACGGCACGACCCAATGCCGGCCCGGCGTCGGCTCCTCGAACCTGCATCAGGGCAAGCGCCGCTTCATAGGGAAGCCCCAGGCGATCCCACTCCCTTGCCGCCGATAGCGGATTGCCGAGGAGCTCGGCCGAACGCGCTAAAGGAAGCTGCGCCTTCGGCGCGCGCAGCGGTTTGGCCATACCGCATCTCTGCCACCACACTGCCAGTTCGCCGAAGTCCCAGGTACGGAAGTTATCGAGATCCATCTCGGCGAGGGCATTGAGTTGCTCATGGCCGGCACTGACGTCTCCGTCAAGCCAGGCCGCTTCGGCCAGCGCAAGGCGGACAGGCACGATCCGTTGGAGTTCGCCAGTCGCCAATCCTTCCTGGAGCGCCTGCTGGAGAAGGGCCAAGCTGCCGGGCTCACCCAGTCGCACGCGCACCATTCCGAGCACCGTGAGCGCCGGCAGGTGCATGACCATCGGTAGGCGTTCCAGGCTCATGACGCCCTGCGCAACGGTCTCAGCTTCGCGATAGCGACCCTGCTCCATGCGAAGCTGCGCCTGCCGGCCGAGCAGGTATTGCATGGCTGAATCGAGATCGTGCCTGCTGGCGAATGCGATGCCCTCGGACAACAAGCGTTCGGCCAGGACAAAATCCTTGGACACGACTGCGCATTCCGCGAAGTTGGTGTAGGCTCGCGCCGCATGGTCGTGAAATCCGTGCTCGAGCGCCAGCGCCAGGCTTTCCTCCAGCCGCTCGCGCCCGCCAGGACGGCCGGCGAAAAGGAGCGCGGTGCCGACATTGTTCAAGGCGTGGACGCGCGTTTCGATTTGGCCCAGTTGGTCGGCGAGTGAGATCGCCCGCAACCCCCAATCAATCGCTTCGTCGAAGCGATAATGGAGCATGTGAAGTTGAGAGCGCGTGCTGTAGGCCATTGCGAGCTCTGAGCCAGGCGGCAGATTTTCCATTTCGCGCACCGCCTGGTCTGCGTAATCCTCCGCCGGCTGGCCTTCGCCGCGGCGCCAGTGCAGCCGTGACAGCCTGCACAGATTGCGACCGATCTTGTCGGTGCGCCCTAGCTCGCGCCAAATCGCGATAGCACGATGGTGCGCCTCGATCACCGGCTCATAGACGAGCAGGACCAGTCCCGCCTCGTAGGCCCAGTCTTCGTAAAGCTGGGCGGCCAGTTCCGGTGTGGCTTGCGCGACGTATTTGAGAGCTGTCGCCAAATGTGAAGCCCCTTCCCGGTGGGCGCCCAGGCGCGCCGCATGTGCGGCGGCTCGTGGCGCCAGTTCGAGAACGCGCACCCCATCGTCGGCCCCGGCGGCGTGGTGTACACGGCGTGAAAGCAGGGCAGACGCATGGGCCGTGGGGAGTTGTGATATCGCCGCTTCCACCTTTGCATGGAGCGACCTCTGAAGGTTCGGTGGCAGCCGGTCGAGCGTCGCCTGCCGAGCAAGTTCATGTCTGAACATCACGGCGCCTTGGTCGTCTTGCCGCAACAATCCACGCGCCACGCATTGGTCCACCAGTCCTTCGGCCTCGACACCGAGCAGGGACCGGATGAGCCACGGTTCCACGCTTCCTGGCACAATACTGATCACCTCAAGCACTTTGCGTTCACCCGCTGTCAGTCGAGACAGGCGCGTCCAGACCGCATCGCGTATCGAATCTGGTACATGCCCCGGCTCCGCCTCGCCGCTTGCCAAAAGTTCAGTGACGAAAAAGGGATTGCCCTCCGTAACGCGATAGAGATCGGCGGCGCAGCGGCCCGCCTGCTTAGCCAACACCGTCACCGCCTCGCGAGACAGTGGCTCAAGCCTGATGCGAGTAACTGATGTGGATGGAAGATCACCGAGCACATGCGTCAGGGGATGATCGGCGCCGATTTCATCGGTGCGCAGGCTGAGCACTAGAACGGCTGGAAGCAAGGAGATGCGGCGAGCGAGGTATTTTATGAGGTCGAGAGTCGCGTTGTCGGCCCAGTGGACATCCTCGAGGATAAGTACGATCGCATCACTGGTGTGCTGGAGTACATTCAACAGCGCCGGAAAGAGCCGATCCGGCGGAGCCGCCTGATCGAGCAGTGCCGCCACACGGGGATCAAGCAGTTGCCCGATGTCCTGCACGGGTCCGAGCGGACACGGCGTGAAAAGCGCCTCGCACCCACCCCATAATACCCGGCAGCCTTTGTCGGCATGCCCCTCGAACTCGCGCAGGAGAGATGTCTTGCCGATCCCGGCTTCGCCTTCGAGCAGCACGGTGCTGCCATGCCCGGCTGCAGCGCTCCGCATTGCGCTCAGCAAGGTTTGGAGTGGACCTTCTCGATCGAGCAGCATCGCGACCCCCTCTCGTCGGGAGTATAACAAAATAAGATTATTTTGGCACAATAAAGTCTGCGAGTTGAAGGCGGTATTCTGCCAACAATTAGCTATATGTTTTCGTTTTTTCTCCGGGGCATCAAGTAATCCTCTCGAGGTTGCTCGCGCGATGCCCGGCGGATCCGTTGAAAAGCGCAGTGAAAACAATCAACCGGATTGGAGACCATGGCGTTGCGAGCCGCCCCAGTGCGAGCCGGCGTCTTGATTGGCGGCGACAACTCGCGCAAGCCGCATGTTTGGGAGGGAGGCATCCTCATGAGGGTGGCTCCTTCTCGGAAACTGCGGCATCGAACTGACGGTCGAGCACGGCCTGCTCGGCGAGATGCTTGTCGAGCTCCGCCTGGGCTGCGGCGCGTTCGCTGGGGGTGAGGTTGCAGGCGGCAAGCTCGGCGCGCAGCTGGTGGATTTCGTCGTAGTTGGCAAGCATGTGTCTCTCCTCTGTTTGAAGACGAGAGACGGGCACGATGCCGGAGCAGATCGGGTCGAGGATCGCCGCAGGCGACCGGCGGAGCCGGCGAGTGGGGGAGCCGAAATGCGCAGCATTTCGGGGGTACCACTCGTCCTCGAGGCGGTCTGGGCCGGCATGGTACAATCGGCCATCTGAAGTGACAGAATTTTGGTCTCCACGGGTTTATTCATGATGCCGAGCGTCGGGTCATGTCGCGCCAGAAGGGTGGAAACCCGCAGTTTTCCCGGGCTTCCGGCATGGCATGTCGGCATCATAAATCCCGTCAATGCCGGGCCGGCTCCTTGAAGGCGACTTGGATGTGCGTCATCCGTCCGGGGGAGATCGAAGGGCTTCGCGAGAAAAATCGTCGAGCAACAGCCAAAGCCTGCCCGAAGAGATCGGCATGAAATCATAACCTTTCGAAAGCGCCGCTGCTCGCAGCGCGCAAAGGGTCTCAAAGGCGCGGAATTCGGTTCCGAGCCAGAGTGCGAGGTCATCGCCAAATTCGTCCGGAAACGCCTGCAGGAAGAAGGTCTGCAACGGCCGGTCGTAGCCGATGACGGCATCGGGATCACTATGGCGGGAGGAGATTTTCGTGACGGTGATCGTGTAGCGGCTCATGGGGAGCTCCTCTGATCGGATGGGGGGTGAGCTTGCGGGTGGGGCCGGCCCCGTTGCCGGGGCCGGCCTTCCGGATCAGGCCGGGTTGTTCCAGAGGATGACCTTGCGGTTCGGTTCGCCGCCGGGGGCGGGTGCGAGATTGCCGAAGATCACGCCGATTTCCGGTGCCTCCAGCTTGACGGAGAGGTATTCTTCGCCGGTCTGGCGGGCGATGCGGGCCCACGCGGCGCCGATTTCAAAGCCGGTCTTGCGGTGGATGACGCGGTAGTCCGGGGCTTCGTCGCTCGCCTTGTTGGCGTTGGGGACGATGGCGATCGGGGCGTTGACGCGGATGGTGGCGAAGACGCCTTCGAGGGTGCCGTCGGTCTTCTGCGTCAGGGTTGCGATCGTGGTGGCCATGGTATTGTCTCCTTCGGTTGCTCGGGACCATTCCCGATGGCGCCCGAAGAAGGGGCCGAGCCGCAGGCGTCACCGGAGCGCTAGCGCAGGGGAACCCCTTGCGGGTTGACGCTGATCGTGGCCGGTCCCTTAAAAAGGCGTCATATAAAACGGGAATGGTCCTCAATGCGGCCGACGGGGAGAGGTCGTTCGTGGCCATCCGATGCGTCTCGGGGGCAGACCGCCTGCGCCTGTAATGCATGGCGCCGTCCGCATCAACGCCTCCTCGTCCGTTTTCGGCTACAGGCGAGCCCGGCCTGTCCCACGCCAGGCGTCAGTGCCTCACGGGCGGTATCGCCCGCCCGCCGCCTCGCCGCCCGACCATGGGGACGTAGACGCTCGATGCCGGCCTGTTCGGCGGTTTTCGGGAACCTCACCCTGACCCCGAACGGGTCCCGGTCTCTGCCAAAGGGCTCGCTGGACCTCGATAGCAGGGCGCGCAGGCTTCATCCCCCAAGGGCCACTCGTATCCCTCAGGCTCCTTTATTGCTTCGATCTGAAACCGGCTGCCGTCGGCGCATCAGCCGTCGATGCGAAACCCGACCTTCACGACCACCTGGTAGTGGCCCACCACGCCGTCCTCGATGTGACCGCGAATTTGATCGACTTCGAACCATTCGAGGTTTCTCATCGTCTTTGAGGCCCGCGAAATTGCCGTTTCGATCGCCTCCGTGACAGACGTTTTCGAACTGCCGATCAGTTCGACCTTCTTGTAAACGTGGTCGTTCATGTCATCCTCCCTTTCGAACCGAAATGCCTCCAACACGGCTTCCAAGCGTGCCCTCGAGCACAGACGATCCTGGAACGGGCGCCTGTTGTCAAACGAGGGATACGAATGCTTTTGACGAGGGACGGGAAGGTCAGTCGATGCGATTGTCCGGTGCCCAATCGGCCGCTCGATCTCGAACCACTGATTGCGGCAAGCCGGGCGGCAAAAAGGGCCTCGACAAAGTGGCGATGATGACAGTGCCGTTGACCCGGCCGAAATCGGCGGCCGCAGCTTCGCCGTCGCAATGGTTCATGCCGACGTCGCTCCATTACGCTTCGGCTTTGGCTGATGCAGCCGACGCTTCACGTTCGGGCGCAGCGCATTGCGCACATCCTTGTCCACCACGGCGAGATCGAACCACTCCGGATCGAAATGTCCGCCGCACCACCGTTTCATTTCAGCGTGTTCGGGGTCTGTCTTGTCCGACATGGTTTCCAGGAAGCGTTCATATCCGTGCACACCACCGACATCTTCGGGCGGCCTGGCGCGCGCTCCATCGATGCAGGTCGCGTGCCTGGGAGTGACGTCAAGGACCATGAATTCCTCAATGACGACCGAATGGAGCCAGGAATCCCCAAAGTCGTACAGGTAATTGAAGACGGCTTTCTGCTCGAAGTCGCGAAGGCGAACCGCACGAAAATCAAAGACGCGGGGATCATCTTCAATAGCATCCTCCATCAGCAACTCCACATCGCCGTAGCGCAAGCCTCCGATCTGGAACTCGTGCAGGTGATAGTTCCACCAGTTGAATGCCGCCTGAATAACGAGATGCAACTGCTCAAGATTCCACCGCGACGGCAGGACCAACCGGCGCCAGACCCCCGGCTCGATCTCATCCAGTGAGATGTGAACCTGTACTGCGTTGATGGGTTCGAACATGGCGCAATGTGAACAGGATGAATCGAAAAGGGTCAAGTCGACGACACCCACCACCTTGTCCGGCAAAAAGCCATGCGTGATCCCGCATGGCTCCTTGATGCAATCTGTCAGGCGCCGTCTCCTGCAGCCTGCCACACGGAAATTCCGAGTCGGCGGGCCTTGTCGGCGAGATTTTTGGTGATACCGGAGCCGGGAAAAATGATGACGCCGGCCGGCATCACCGAGAGCATGTCGTCGTTGCGGCGGAACGGTGCGGCCTTGGCGTGCTTCGTCCAGTTCGGCTTGAAGGTGATCTGCGTTATCTTGCGGGCCTGCGCCCAGCAGGCGGCAATGCGCTCGGCGCCTTTCGGCGAGCCGCCGTGGAGCAGGACCATGTCCGGGTGCTTGGCGTGAGCCTGATCGAGCTTTGCCCAGATCAGTTCGTGATCGTTATAGTCCATTCCGCCGGAAAATGCGATCTTTGTGCCGACGGGGATCAGCACCTCGGTTTGGGCCCGGCGGCGGGCGGAGAGGAAGTCTCTGGAGTCGATCAATGCCGCGGTCATGTTGGCATGGCTGACCCTGGAGCCGGTGCGCGGCCGCCAGGACGAGCCGGTCCTGGCCTCGAAGAGGTCTGCTGCAAAGTCGCGCATGAACTCGAAGGCGTTGCGGCGTTCAAGCAGCGTGACGCCTTCGGATATGAGACGTTCGAGCGCGACGCTTTTCACCTCACTTCCGTCCTGCTCGCGCTGGCCGGTTCGCTGCGCCTCCTCGTTGCGATCAAGTTCGCGCTCGATGCGCTCGCCGGCGCGATGGAAGAGATTGACGGTCGACCAGAGCAGGCTTTCGAGATCGGGTTCGAGCCGCGTGTCGCCGAGCATCTCGGACATGGCGTCGAAAATCGCGGTCAGGGCCGACTGGACGACCGGCTCTTCGGGAAGCGGCCGCGGATCGGGCTCGTCCTCAAAAGGGCGATGGCCATAGATCTGCATTTCGTAGATGAAGCGATCGGTGGGCGAGGATGCGTGAGCGGGCTCGAAGCCGTCGTCGAGTTCGGGGGTAAGGTCCATGGTGGTCTCCATCGGGTTGCGGCCGCGCCTCTCGCGGCCTGACGGCGATCCCGTCCACGCGGGAGACTGGCCGGAACCGCGGCGTGTCTCACGCCGCGGCCCAGCGTGAGCGCCGGGCGGCGGAAGGAAGGTTTCCTGTCCCGCGAGGAGCGCTGGCCTCGCCAGCGCGGGGAAGAAACCTGACTGACCCGCTGGAGGCCCGGCTCCCCGTGGCAAGGGTCGGCTCGAGGCAGGCCCGCGGGCGCGCCCGCCCGGGAGAGACTTGCGGGGCGGCCGAGCTGACACGTGAATTGCTCGCCTGCCGCTGCCCGCCGATCACACGCGCAGAAAGGTCATCGCATCTGGCGGCGCGAGCTGCTGGCGCAGGGCTTCCGTCAGCCGATCCGGCCCGAGCCGCCGCAGATCCTCGTTGAGGTCGCCGAGCTCTGAAGCAATGACGAGCGGCAGGATCCCGAGAGCCTGAACCCGGCGGCTCAGTCCTTCGATCCCGCGCCGGCCGGCTGCATCGGCGTCGGCCGCTATATAGAGGCGTTGGCAGCCTGGTGGCGGCACGAAGGCGGCAAGGTGAGTGACGGTGAGCGCCGCTGCCATCGGCATGGCGGGCATCACCTGGAACAATGACAGAGTGGATTCGAGCCCCTCGCCTGCCGCAAGCACCGGCACAGGTCCATGGACCGGAAAACCGAAGCGAACGGCATTGCCAAGAAGGATACCAAGCGCGCGGCGCGGATCTTTGACCCTGGCCTTTCCGTCGCCATTCTGGTCGAGCCATGTGCGATGCACGCCGGTGATCGTTCCGGCAGCGTCGGTGACAGCAGCAATCAGGGCGGGATGACTGGCTCTGCTGCCGGTCAGCAGATCCCGGTAGTAGCAGGACGGATGGAAGCGCAGCGCAGCCTGTGCGGATGCATTCAGGATGCCGCGCTGACGCAGATAGCGATCCGCAAGCGTGCCTGCCAACGGCTGCGACATGTGAAAGAGACGCCGGGCCCGTTCCGCGGCCGGCCGGTTGGGCGGGGCAGAACCGGTATGTCCATCCTCTTTCGATGCCACTGGATCGGGCTTGGGCAAGCTCAGAAAATGCCTTGCCTCATCGGCCACGTCGCGGAAATTCACCATTCCGCATGTCTCGCGGATGAGGTCGAGCAGGTTGCCATGCTGGCCGGTGGCCGCGTCCGTCCATTTTCCGGCCCGCGGGCCGGTGAGATGAACATAGAGCGAGCGGCCCTTGCTGTTGGCGAGGTCGCCGACGATCCAGTAATTGCCGGCGCGCCGGCCGGCCGAGAGGTAATGGCGACAGACGGCCTCGGCAATGCGCGCGAGACGGTCGGCCAGTTCGGAGGCGGACGACATGATCGAGCCTTTCTCACGACTGTCTCGTTACGTCGATCATGCGATGATGCTGCATCGGACGCGCGAGAATCGCCGATCCGACCTCCGCCACCTGAGTGAAGAGCCGGGTCGTCCAACTGAACATCTTCAAAAACCGCGACGGAACAGGGGCTGGAGCGGCCGCGGCCGGGGAAGAGATCGCCTTCATGGGAAACCTTTCGAGAGCGGGAACGCACCGGCCTACCCAGGCGCTCTCCAAGTCCGGCAAGGCCAACCCTTCCCCGGCCCGTCTCTGCCTCCGACGCGCGACCGGCCCCGTCCGCCGCCTCATCGAATGTGAGGCACGGTTTCCAGGGCAAATTGGCGACATGGATCGGGCCATGACCGCCCACTATTTCAGATCGCGCCCCATATACTGCCTTATTTACGATAGTATAATGCACTCGCTTCGTGCTACAACTGCCGAAACCAATTCGGCTCGATCACCCTTTGCGGGCAGAGAAACGGAACGACGTGCGGCAATTCCTGATCGGCGACCGTTCACTTGATGAGGGCTCTTGCGAGCTGCAGGCGCTGCTTGCTCGTGCTTACGAGCAGAAGCTCCGGCCCCTCTGCCAGTGCCGGGAGCCAGCGGTCCCGATGTATATTGCAAGGTTCGACGGGCAGTACGTCGTCAAACGCATGCCTCTTTCCGGGCGCGATCACGACCCCGCCTGCCCCTCATGCGAACCGCCTTACGAGCTTTCCGGCCTTGGCCCCCTGGTTGGCAATGCGATCCGTCTTGACGAAACGACCGGGACAGCGGCGCTTGCATTAGACTTTTCGCTGTCGAAACGAGGATCGCGGGCGGCCGCCGCGATCCCATCCGGCGAACCGTCCGATACGATCCGCAACGAAACAAAGAAGCTCTCGCTACGGGCCGTGCTGCATTATCTCTGGGAAGTCGGGGAACTGACGGAATGGACCTCGCTGTGGTTGGGAAGGCGCGGCTGGGGGCGGGTCCGCGCAAGCCTCATCAATGCCGCAAAGCAGATGACGGCACGCGGCAAGCCTTTGAGCGACATGCTCTTCGTGCCGGAGGTATTCCATGCGGAAGACAGGGAGGGGATCGCCGCCAGGCGGGCAGCCGCTCTCGGCGGCCTGCAAGCGGCGGGTTCGGGGCCAAGGACGCTCATGCTTCTGGTCGGAGAGGTGAAGGAGTTTACGCCAGCGCGCGACGGCTGGAAGATCGCTATCCGACACATGCCCTTTGCGTTCATGATTGACGATGGAGCTTGGCGACGCCTGAATACCCGCTACGCGAGCGAGCTGGAGATCTGGCGGTCGAACGAGGCGTTTCATCTGGTTGCTATCGCCACCTTCGGCATTTCAAAGACCGGCATTGCCTCGGTCGAGGAAATTGCCCTGATGGTCGTCAACCAGAATTGGATCCCCTTCGAGACCGTACATGAACAGCGGTTGCTTGAGCGGCTGGCGGATCTGCGACGCAAGAGTGTCAAAAGTCTGCGATTCAACCTGTCTCGCGACCAGCCGGTCGTGTGCGTCACGCTGCCGGAACAAAGCCCGGTGCCGGTGGCGATGTGCGTCGTGCCAGCCGGCGCTGATGAGGAGTATGAACGCATGCTTGCCGAGATGTTGGCTGCGAGACCAGAGATGACGCCGTGGATCTGGCGCATTGCCGATGGAGAAATGCCGCCGCTGCCGGTTCGTCAGGACAGCGCGACTGAAAAGCCTCGGTGAACTGCCGTTAAATTTCCAGGCGTAATGTCGGCAAATGCCGCAAGGGTGGCGGCAGGCACCGGCTTTTCAGCAGAGTGCCATCAATCTGGACATTCGGCACCAGTCTCGAGCCAGGCGGCGACGAGGGCGGCAAAGGTCTCCTGAGAGCCTGGAGGGGCACTGCGTCCTGCCCCCGGATGCCAGGCCCAGCCGACCAGATGGTCTTCGCCCATATGCCGTACGAGGTCGGCATGCGAACGATTGCCGTTGCGGCTTGTATCTTTTACCTGCCGGCATATGTCACCCACCGTCAGCCCTTGCCAGGCCATGCTGGCCGGGGCCAAAGACCAGTGTGCGTTGCCGGGAATGGATTTCATGCGGCTGCCCAAGATCGGACGGTTCTCCGCCCCATGGCAAGTGCTGCAGACGAGCCCGGCCGGACCCAGCGAGCTTTGGCTGGCATTCATCAACGGCACATGCGGATGCAGATCTTCTCCCTGCGTCGGGCTGCGCGTTGCCGGATGGCAGTTAATGCAGCGCGGATGCGTCATGACACGACTGGCTTCTTCGAAGATGGCTTTCGAGCGAGCGCCGGTCTCCGTGATCGCATCGAAATCGGAGACGGTCTTCAGCGCTCCACCATCGGAAGTTTCGGCATGGCCCGGGAGGCCGATGCCGGCAACGCTGCCGATCGCAGCGAAAACAGCAGCGAGCGGAATAGCAAAAAGCCGCCTGGCCATGATCACACTCTCCGCAAGTCGTTCTGGTCGATCGGCAGCGACCGCAGCCGCTTGCCGGTTGCCGCAAAGATCGCATTGAAGAGCGAGGGCGCGACACCGGGTGTGCCAACCTCCCCTATGCCGCCCGGCGCCTCGGAACTCGGCACGATATGGACGTCGATCTTCGGCGTCTCGTTTATTCGCAGAACCGGTGAATCGTCGAAGTTGCCCTCGACCACGGCACCGTTGTGGACGGTAATGCGTCCATAGAGTGCAGCGCTGAGCCCGTAGATGATGCCGCTTAGTACCTGGGCTTCCACCGTGTCGGGATTGATGACCTGGCCACAGTCGACAGCGCAGATGATGCGATCGGTCTTGAGCTTGCCATCTTCGCCAACGCTTACCTCGGAGATCATCGCGGCGAAGCTGCCGAAATCCTCCAAGAGGGCGATACCCCTTCCCTTGCCTTCAGGCAGAGTGGTCGTCCAGTCCGCCTTCTGCGCCGCCAGGTCAAGCGCACCCAGAAGGCGCGGCTTATGCTGGAGCAGCCGCCTGCGGTAATCGAGCGGGTCGATGCCTGCCGCGTGAGCCAGTTCGTCGATGCCGCCTTCGACTGCGGGCACGTTGCGCGTGGCACCGACACCGCGCCAGTTGCCCGTCAACATCCCGTCGGGAGCCTCGTGGCGCACGAAGTCCGTAAATTTGTTCGGGATCGCATATGGTGTCTCCGCACCAGTCATGATGTCGAGGTCTACGCCGTCGCGCGTGAAGGCGGGTAGCCAACGCGCCATCACGGAAGGGCCGATGACGCGATGCCTCCAGGATACGGGCATGCCATCGGCACCTAGCGTCGCGGTGATCTTGCTGTAGTTCAGATAGCGATAGCAGTCGTGGCGAATGTCTTCCTCGCGGCTCCATGTGACCTTCACCGGGCCATCCACCTGCTTTGCGATCTTTGCCGCCACAATGACGCCGTCGACATCGAGCCTGCGGCCGAAACCGCCGCCGAGAAGATGGTTGTGCACGACGACCTTATCCAGCGGGAGGCCTGTGACGTCGGCAACCGCTTGTCTTGCCCGACCCATCACCTGGGTGCCGAGCCATACGTCGCAGCTTTCGCTGCGGACGTGAACCGTGCAATTCATCGGCTCCATCGCCGAATGCGTGAGGATCGGCAGGCGGTAGACGAATTCAAGGAGCGGCTTGTGTTCGGATTCGGCTCTTTTGACATCGCCTTCGTTTATGTGGGGCAAGGCATTGCCGCCGATCGCGTCCTCCGCGCGCTTCTCGAGATCTGCCAGCGACAAAGCACCATCGGCACCCTGGTCCCATTCGATGGAAAGTGCCGCAAGCCCCTTGCGCGCAGCACCCGTATTGTCGGCAACGACCGCGACTGCGTCCTCGATCCGGACGACCTGCCGGACCCCCTTGACCGCCATTGCCGGTTCATCCTTGACTGATCGCAGTTTTCCGCCGAAGTGGGGACAGATCGCAATCGCCGCATAGGACACCCCTTCCGGGCGGGCGTCGATACCGAACTTTGCCGTGCCATTGACCTTATCGGGACTGTCGAGACGGCGGATGGACTGGCCGATCACCTTGAAGCTGGACGCGGGTTTGAGCGGTACTTCCTGCGGAACGGCCTCTGATGCTGCCGCCTCGATCAGGCTGCCGTAGTCTGAGCGGCGGCCGCTTGCGGGGTGAACGACATGCCCGGCCTCGGCCTTGCACGTATCGGCTGCGACGTTCCAGCCGCGCGCCGCCGCGTTTACCAGCATGATCCGGGCCGTGGCACCTGCCTTGCGCATCTGCTCGTAAACGCCGCGAATGGCAAGCGAACCGCCGGTGATCTGGTCACCCAGCAAGGGGTTTGCGTAGCGTGGAGGATCCGCAGGTGCGTGCTCCACCGTGATCTGATCGAGGCCGACTTCGAGCTCTTCGGCCAGCAGCATCGCCACCGAGGTGTAGATGCCTTGGCCCATCTCGACGGAGGGCATGATGAAAACGATCTTGCCTTGCGCAGGGATGCGAATGAAGGCGTTTGCTTCAAACGCCTCTGTGGCAGCCCAAGACGGCGACGGCCGAAGGCCGATGAGAAGGCCCGCTGCGGTCAGCGATGCGCCGATCAGAAAATGCCGACGCGAAACAGCAAGGTTGACTTTGTCGTGGACGGACATCACATCACCTCGCCTTGGCAGCCAGTTTGATCGCCGCCCGAATGCGCGGATAGGTGCCGCATCGACAGACATTTCCGGCCATGACGGCATCGATATCGTCGTCGGTGGGCGACGGATTGGCAGCAAGTAGCGCGGTGGCGGACATGATCTGTCCGGACTGACAGTATCCACATTGGACGACATCGATGTCCAGCCAGGCCTTCTGTACCCGGGCGCCTTCGTCAGTCTCGCCAATCGCCTCGATCGTGGTGATCGGCTTGGCGGCCGCATCGGCGACCGGCATCACACACGACCTGACGGGCACACCATCGACATGCACCGTGCATGCTCCGCACAGGGCGATGCCGCAGCCGAATTTCGTGCCAGTGAGACCTATGGTGTCGCGCAGCACCCATAAAAGCGGAATATCGCCATCCACATCGACGGCGTAATGCTTACCATTGACTGAAAGGTCGTAGGACATATGAACGTCGGCTGGAAGCCGCCCCTCAACGAACATACAGCGGCCGCTAAATTAGCTGAAAGTGGATATAGTCGCAAGTTGTAATCTTGTGATACCAGCCCGCCAGAAACCGGTGACCATTGGCCGCTCCTGCCGGGGAGCCTCTCCGAAAGCACCTTTATCTCGCCGGAAGTTCGAATTGGGGCCAGCGCCAATGTCGGCCGAGGGCGGAAAAAGCCCGGCAGATCGCCGGGCAACGAGTTCTCTTCGTAAGATATCTGACGTTTTCGGTGAGCCGGCCAGACTGCCGATGGTCAGGACGCCTGCTCGAGCAGTTTGCCGGCCTTGCCTTCCAATTCGAGGCGGGTGTCCTGATGGGTTTTATGCCGCGCCAGGGCGGTGATGCCCTGGACGAAATCGAAGATCGATTCCGGCGGCCTGCCTTCTTCCGACAGCACCTTCTCTATGATCTTGCCGGTTTCGCCCTTCGAGAAGCCGCGCCGGCGCAGGAAGGTCTTTCGATCTTCATCGGTGCTGGCTACGATCCGCTCGCGGGCCGCACGAATGCCGGCGACGAAGGGTGTGGGGGATGAATTCGTGAAGTTTGCCAGTGCGGGCGCCGCCTCGTGCGCGAAACGGTAACCGGCAAACTTGGAGTGTCGGATATTGATCTCCTGGAAATTTTCCGTGCCCCAGAGATTTCTGTTGGCGCAGACCGCGCGAAGATAGAAGGAAGCAATACCGAGCGTCTTCGATCCGACTTCGGAGTTCCAGGCATAGAAGCCGCGGAAATAAAGGTCCGGTTCGCCATTCGGCAACCGGCCGGCTTCGATCGGACGGGTATCGTCGACCAGAAACAGAAAGACATCGCGGTCGCTGGCGTAGAGCGTGGTGGTATCCTTGGTCACGTCCACAAACGGATTGTGCGTCATCGTCGCCCAGTCGAGAACCCCCGGCACTTTCCAGATCGTGTCGCCGGTTCCATTGCCGGCGATATTCATCACAGCCGCGACGAGCTCGTGGTCCCAGATCCGCCCGTATTCGGGACCCGTTACGGCCCGAAGCTCGAGGCGGCCGTCGTCCATTTCGAGGGTCTTTACCAGCTCGGCGCGGTGGCTGAGCAGACCATGCTGAAGATTGATCGCGGCAAGCGGGGCGGGAAGCTGGCGCATATAGCTGGCGGGAGCGCCGACCAGGCTGCAGAGCTGACCATAGCTCCAGTGAGTCGGCGCGATCGGTTGGCGCTGGCCGGGAACGATGAGTTCGAGACGTTCGGCATTGCCGTGTGTGGCCTCGAGGCGGATTGCAGAGCTTTCGACGGTGCGGGCCTGCGCCCGCTCACTGCGGGACTTCACCGCTTCGTAGAGGTCACCGAGCGAGAGATAGCGTTCGTCGTCAGGACGGAAAAACCATTCCGACGACACCCGGTCGATGCGGTCGCCACGTGAGATATCGACACCGTAGCCGGAGGTAACGGGGCGAGAAGAGGCTGCTGGCAGATTCATGATGAAGCTCCTTGAACGAATGAGGCCGGTCATCGCGTTCTGCCGATGCCGGGCGAGGTTGATAAAAGGCGCAGAAGCGATCAGGCCCTGCGGCCTTGCGGCGGGCGGACCGGTGCCTGCTCGTGAGACCGGTGACCGAACGGACAGTGGCGGCAGGGGCGCCCATGTCGTCGAGCATAGTCAAGGCGAGGAAATGGTTTTGGGACCACGGTCATCATTGCGTCCCCTGCAGCTGCGGATGAGGATGCCGCAAGCAGCGCATTGCGCCGGGCGAAGGTGCGCGCCGCGGAAAGATCAAGCGCCAGCCGCTCAGGAAGCGGCCGGAGGGCCGTCATCTTGCTTGTGGTCGCCAGCGGGTGCAGGGCTGTTCGTCGAAGCCGCACCGCTGGTCGCGGCCCCTATGTCGCCGTCGAGGCTGTTGCCGCTTGCTTCGGCTTTTGCCCTCGGTTCATCCTCTGGCCGGACGAAGCCACGATCGATCTTCAACACTCCACCGGCACTAAGCGAGATGAAGACACCACCGCGGGCAACCTCCTTGGCATCGAAGACAAAGGGACGGTCCCTGAGGCGGTCGAGCTCTGCGCAAAGCTCTGCGAGCCGCTTTTTCTTCTCCCCGGAGCAGACCTGATCGGCAGCATCAGCGTCGAGCTTGTCGTATTCGGCCTTGAGGGCGTCGTACCGGGCAAGCTCGTTTCCCGTCATGCCGGCCCGCTTTCCATGGAGGCGGCGAAGCCCGCAGGCATGGCCATATGGAAAATCGAAGGCGGCCTCGACCCATTTCCATCCCTCGGTGCTTTTGAGTGTTTCGGCGTCGGCCTTGAACTTGTCGACCGCGAGCTTTTCCAGCAGTGCCGGCTCCTGGAGCCAAACAACTTGGTCCTGCTCGAACAGATCGCGCATCACGATGCCGCCGGCGGCCTCGTAAGCCTCGAGCCCGACGTAGACGGCCCGGCGGTCGCTGGCACGGATGGCCGTTTCGGTCAGCAGGCGGCGTATGTAATAGGCCTCCTGCGCACGGGACCGCGATGCCGTCTCCCAGACCTGTACCTGGCGAACATGATCGGATGTGATCGACAACGCGATGATCTGTTCAAGCGTCATCTCGCCGGCAGCATATAGATGAAGAAGGCGCGGAGAGACGGAGGCAAGCCGCAGGCGCTGCTTCACGGTTGCAATGGAGACGAAGAAGCGGGCGGCGATCTCATCCTCACCGAGACCTTGTTCGCGGAGCGTCCGGAAGGCCCGGAACTGGTCCAGAGGATGGCGATCGGCACGCTTGACGTTCTCGGCCAGGGAATCGTCTTCGGCGGATATGTCGCCGTCGCGAATGGCTTTAGCCATGTCATTTCTCCACGACGGACCGGCCGGAGCCTCTCTCCGACCTTTGCCAATCCGTCACGGAATCCCCCTCTCCCCTCTCCCTCTAAGCGCCACCTGCAACGGCTTCAATAGTCGTGGCCGCCGGCTCGCGGATGTCGAGCCCCTGGGACCCCTCGAACGGATCGCGAGCCGTCGCTCGACCCGGTGGCCCATGATCCGCCAAAATGGGAGCCGAGCTCGCGGCGGGCGCAGACCATGCCAAACAGCAAATCCCTCGCGAATCTTACCGGCATTCACGAAAATCGCCACTGCTGCCATCGGACATGCCGACGGTGGTCTCTTGCGCGTCGCGGTAATAGACCTCGCTCACCCGAAAGCGCCCGTCGCTGCGTTTGCACTGGACGATGACGTCGATAGCGATCATCAACAGCGCACGGATATCGTGCCTGTCGAGGTCCCTGCCGCCCTCCGATTCCTTGACCAGCAATGTCAGCTGTTCGAAGGCGAGTTGCGCGGAGTCGGCATGGACTGTCGTGATCGACCCTGGATGCCCCGAATTGACATTGCGGATGTAGTAGAATGCCGTTCCGTCTCGCAGTTCCTGCAGCAGGATTCGGTCCGGTCGCATGCGCAGGCAAGATTCCAGCAGGTCCCTGGCGCCGACCTTCGCCAGGCCCTGACCGCCCTTGGAATAGAAGAGTCGAACGTGGTTTAGTTGCGGAATGACCAGCTCGGGCGTGTCCTCGATGGAGATGATCCTTTCGCTTGAGGGGATGTGACGGATCAATGCCTTCGACAAAGTCGTTTTGCCTGAGCCCGTTGCGCCGGAAATGACGATGTTCTTTCTGGCCTTGACGGCTTCGCGCAGAAAAGCATTGTAAGCCCGCTTCCTGTAGTACTCCAGAAGTTTGCGGCCCGACGCGATACCGTCTCTTTCGGCTTTTGGGTCATCGTCGAACAGGCCGCCGTCATCGAGATCGTCGAGGCTTAGCGAAACGGACGACGGCTTTCGGATGGTAACGCTGACCGTACCCTTCGTCGTTGCCGGTGGGATCACGATCTGGATTCGCTCATCGTCTGGCAAGGTGGCCGACAGGATCGGCCGTGTCTCGTCGATCGATTGATTGGAATAGCTTGCGACAGCGCGTGCGAGACGCATCAGCTTGTCGAAGGACAGATCCGGCAGATCGTGGGTCTGCCATCCGGCCGACCCCTCGGTCACCACCTGACCTGGCCGGTTGACGATGATCTCGTAAAGCGACCTGTCGCGCAGAAAGGCTGAGATTGGTGCCAGAAGCTCGCGTACGACACCGCGATCTGCTCCTTCCGTCATCGGCCTGCCGACTTGGTGGCGACAGTTGAAGCCGGGCTGAAATCCCCGAGGACGGCGCGATCATAAATCCTGTTGCGAGGCTCGGTCACGCGAAGCCGGTAAACGCCGGAAAAATCGAGGTCGCGTGCCACGAAGATCAAGACCGGGTCGCCCTGGTGTTTCAGAAGCGTCGGCGCAATATTGATCGACTGTTCCACGGCGATCGCCGCAGCCTGCCGGCCGGCGCCCGTGGTATTTTCGGCCTCGACATCGCCTTGCTCAAACCGGCTGCTCGCATAGGACGTCGCATCGCCGACGATCGACAGCAGGATCGCGCTGCCGAAGCGCTCCCACCAGTGGGTGTCGACATAGCCGTCCATGCCTGCCCGCCCGAGAGTATCGGTCGCAGGCGACGCGAGCGCAATGATCACGCCCTTCGGCGTCTTGGCACGGCTCCACAGAACAAAGAGCCTTTTTTGACCGCGGCGTAGACTGCCGCGATATTCGCCAACGATCTGGGTGCCCTTCTCCATCAGCACGACGCGGCCATTGTCCGACAGAACGTCGCGGTTGACGAGGCAGCTTGCAAAACCCGGCTGGTCCGAGGAAAGCGCTGTTTCGAGCACACAGGGGATGGAGGTTCCCATGGCGACTATGAAATCGCGATTTCCAAGCGTGCCGGCGCGCGAGCCCTGCAATTGCGTCGGCGTCAGCATCCTGTTGAACCGCTGGTCTTCGTTTTCTGCCTGCGAACCGACTGGGCCGGGACCGGCGTCGAGCGGAAAGTCGTCCGAAGGAGCATCCGGGCTATTGTTCTGCCGGTGGGTCGTCGGCGCCTTTTCGCCGCCATAAGCGATCACCGGCGCGCGGCGGGCAGCGTCCAGCAGCTTATCCTCCTCGGCCGGCGCCTCCTCGCTCACCACAGGCGTTGGCAGCTGCACCTCCGCCGGCATCGCGACCGGCTGGACCGGTTCCCTGGCAGGCTCGAACTCCGACGTCTGGCGGATGACGACGCGCTCGGGGTGGGTTCCTTCCGGTGGCTTGTTCTGAGCGCGCATCGACCAGAGCGCAAAAACGACGAAGGCAAGGATTGCAACTCCAACCACGCCGCGTTTCAGGATCGGGCTGTTGTCGAGCCGGCTCCGCCCGACCGACGTTTGCGCGCGCTCTCCAGGGATCGGTATGTTGTCTTCTTCGGCCATGGCACTTTCCTATTGCGCGGCAGCGGGTTGCATCTTGAGGACACGCTCGACGGACGGTGACGTGGTGTGGGTCTCGGGGTCGATGCCGACACGATCATAGGCGCCGTTGAACACGCACAGCACATCACCTCCGCGGCGCAGAATGAACTTGCGGCTGATGGCATGAACCAGCACCAGATTGCCGTCGACGGTCTTGGGAACCAGGCTTTCGGTTCCATCGGAGTTTTCCATGTAGATTGCCGGCATTTCCTGATTGCCGGCAAAGACGAAGGTGGTGAGCTTGCCGTTGTCATAGACGGCCTGCGGTTCAAGCGATACGGAACCTTGCGCCGAGTAGCGCCAGTTTCGCGGCCCATAGGCCTCATGGAGCGCGAGCACCCGATCCGCCCGACCGGCTTCGGCAACCTGGGCGCGGGCGGCCGCCTGCAGACGGCGGCGTTCCGCCTCATCGGCCGGGTATCGATACTTCACGTAAAAATAGGTGTTCTGACCGGCTTCCACCGTTCCGTCCCGCACCGTCAGTTCCATCTGATAGCTGCGGGTCGATCCATCGCGTCTGGCCGTCACGATCGAGATATTGGTTACCGGCTGATGTTCCCGCGGCTTCAGGAACAGGATATTGCCGGCCGGCGCTACCTCCCATGCAACGCTGTTGCCAAGTGCGACATGGGCAATCTCCTCGTCGGCGGCAAACTCGATCTGGACGGACGAACGCAACGTCCCGACGATCCGCGTAATGTCGTAGGGCTGATACTCGACGAAGCGGATACGGCTGTCCTTCGATGCGCCGCGGGGAATTTCAAGGCTAACGGCTGTCGATGCAAGACCAAGGCTGAGAGCCGAGGCGATCAGGACTATCTGTTTCAATCGATGGCCTCCGGATCGGCGCGATATTCGCTGACGGCAAAGCCCAGGGGATTGACCAGCCGGTCGGTGGAGGACATCGGCGCGTTGACATAGGAAAAGGTGAGCGTCGCTACCCAGTGCGTGGTGCGCACGTCCTCGGCGCGGGTGATCGTGCGCATGTAGCGCACGGAGGCGACGTTGGCATTGATCAGGGAGATGGAAACAATGCCGATGCGCGCCGTCGCGCTGCGGCCGTAGACGTTCTGCGGAGATTGCGGATTGCTTCCCCGGTAGACGGTTGCAAAACGCGTCTGCTCCGGCTGCGTTGAGAGCAAGGCAGCGATGCGAAAGTTCTCCTCGGCCTCGCTCCAGACATAGCCTTCTCTCGCGCGCACATACTTGGCGGCGAAATACTTGGTGACGGCTTCATCATAGCTGCCGGCGCTCGACGTCAAGGCGGAGACGACGTCGACGATGCCGGTGGAGTTGTCGACGCGGACCACAAAGGGCTCGACCGTTTTCAACGGCGTGAGCCCGGCGATGGCGAAGACGGAGACGGCGGCCACGATGCCGGCAGAACCAGCGACGAACCAGGCGATGCGGGCGGAACGCTCCACCTGGATCAAGCGGTCCTGATCGAACCGGCGCGCCTTGTCGAAATAGCTCTTCAGATTGTCCGGCGTCACCATGTCATTTGCCCTTGCACGGACGGTAAGAACCTTCGACATCGAAATGCGCAAAGGCGGCTGGCGTGGCCGCGACCGGTTGCTGCGCGTAGGAGGCGGCATGGCTTTGCTGACCGGAGGCAGGCTGCTTCAGCTTGCCGTCGTCTTCCGCTTGCCACATGGACCGGTTCAGCGGCCGGCGGAAATAGCCGTCACATCTGGGAAGCGTGTGTGTCATCGAGCTGCAGGCGAAAAGTGCCCCGGCAAAGAGCGACAATGAAACGATGCGAAGCATGCCCGAACTACCTGCCCGTTTCGTGAGGGGCCCTTCCGTCATTTTGCAGCTCCCGTCCCGAGACGGCGCGAGACCGGGCGGGCCCCTTGCCCGACCGCTCTTGCCGAATACGTGGTCGCCCTGACAATCAGGCTTTCGTGCGCGTCGCGAGCAGCGCCGTAGCCGTAGGTCAAGGTTGCTCCGCCTGCCGCGAGTGCCGAGGCAATACCGGGCAGCTGGTAGAAGACGTAAAGCGCTGCAAGGCAGATGGCGCAAAGCGCGATCGGGCGCATCAGCACGTCGGAATAGCTTTCGATCGCCGTGAAGGTCGTGTCGACGCAGGTGATCAACAACGAACCGATCGCCACGACCAGGACCTGGAGGATGACGAAATTGGCAAGCTGGGCAATCCAGGACTCGGTGAAGCGGCGAGTGGGCCGGAACATTGCAAGTGCTATGAAGATCGGGCCGATCGCAAGCACGATGGCAAGGGCCAGCCGCGCATAGAGGGAAACGATGTAACCGATCGCCGCGACGATGAAGCTCGCGCCAATCACCATCATCCCGCCGATGCCGGTGACGATGTCGACGGGCCAGGACGCACGTGCCCAGATTTCCTGGGCGCCCTTCTGGCCCTTGTCGAGCAGGCTGTCGAACGTGGAGGCGCTGGGCGCGGTCCCCGAGTTCAGCGCCTCGGAAATCTCCCTGGGCAGCGTCTCGAAGAACAGACCGGTGACATAGGTCTGATACTCGCTTGCATTGCTTACCAGCATGACGATGATTGCAAGCTTTATTGCCCGAAACGCAAATTCGAGAATGGGCTCCTGGACGGAACCGCGCAGCACAAGATAGCCGTAAAGCACGACGTAGAGCGTCAGCGCAGCAGTGAGCGGCCCGCTCACCCAGGCGGCGATGTTTTCGGTACCCGACGTGATGAACGTCTCCAGGGGCGACTTGAATTGCCCGTCCACGAAGCTGAAGACCTGATACATCCCTTAGCCCCCGGACCACTTGCAAAAAAACTGCAGCATCGCATCCGCCGTCGCTCCCTTGCAGTGCGTGTCAGCATCTCTGACAGGACCGTTCCGGCACTTGGCTCCGAAAACGGCGAGCAAAGCCTCATCGGTCTGGCCGCAGCAAACGGACTGGGCAGGCGCGATCGCTTGAGCAGGGGCCTGTTTCATCTGAGCGCCGCTCCCATTGCGTCCATGCGCTTTCGCCAGTCTTCCGCCTTTCGCTGATCATCGACCTGCACCTGCGCCTGCTGGACCATCTGCAAAGCCTGCATGCGCAGCACGTCGGTTTGAACAAAGGCCGTTTCGGCATGCAGGCGTGCCTGAAGATCGGCAACGTCCTTGGCATCGGCGGCGCGGGAAATCTGCTGGCGCAGCTGATCGATGCCCTCGATGCGCTTGGTGGCTGCATCATAGATCTGCTGGCCAAGGCTCATCTGCCCTGCATTCTGCTTCTGGAGGCGCGACAATTCCTGGGCGTAGAAGTCGTCGGCGCCGGTGCGATAGGTCGAGTTGCTTTCCAGGAATTTCGAAGCGGAACTGCCGAAGGCGCCGTTGCCCGAACCCTTGAACAGGCCTTCGATGGCATTGAAGTCGCCTGGCAGCGCCTTGCGGACCGAAGGATCGTTCAAGATGCTTGCGACATCTGCCATGTTGGTGATCTTGTTCAACGATCCATAAAGCTGCTCGGCTTGCTGGAGCTGCTGGTTCAGCGTGTCGAGCTGGGACTTCAGCTGCGCAATGCTCTCGATCTGCTTTACGATCGCCATCCGGTCGATGACCGGAATGCCCTGTGCGGATGCCGTTGCGGCCGGCAGCAAAACAGCTGCCGCCATAAGAGCAAACCTTGCCCGCTTCCTTTGCATCAACCTGCTCTCCTTCTTTGCCGGAATACCGCCATCCAGTCCTCATGCCTGTCGCCGACTTCGGCCCTGATCGCCTCGACGAGTTCCACGCTGGCCGTGCGGCCGGACAATATGTCGAGCTCGTCATCGAAGCCCTTGAGGTCCAGTTCTGCCACGACGCTGTTATGTCCTTGCTTGACGATGAAGCGGCGGCTTTCTGCCGACAGTTCGCGTGCGACAAGCTCGAACTCCCGTTCGGTGAGTTTGAAACCATCGACGTAGTCGGCACGATCGCCGCGCGGATTGGGAAGGAAGATCTGCGTCGGGCACTGCTCGATGATCGTGTGGGCGATCGGCGAGACAATGGCATCGCGCGGGCTTTGGGTTGCAAACAGCATGAGCCCGTTCTGCTTGCGGATCGTCTTGAGCTTGTTTTCGGCCAGATCGCGAAAACCCTCGTCCTGCAAGGCCTTCCAGAATTCATCGATCACGATGATGATGCGCCGCCCGTCGATCAGCTGCTCGATGCGGAAGAAGAGATAGGTCATCAACGGCGTGCGGATTTCCTCGTTGTCGAGGAAATCCGTCATGTCGTATCCGATGAATTTGGCGCCGATGCCGATCTCGTCGGCCTCGTTGTCGAATACCCAGCCAAGCGGCCCTCCCCTTTCCCACCGCCGCAGCCGCGAGGCGATGCCCTCCGGGTCGGTGTTATTGAGGAAAGTCCGCAAGGCGCCGATGGAACGCCGTTCGACCGGCAGGTCCGCAAGGCCCTCGACCGCCAAGGCAATGTCGCTGAGCTCGGCGACCGTCAGCTCACGTGTCGCCGACCCGACGAGCTTGCCGATCCATCGTGTGAGAAACACCTTGTTTTCCGCAGTCAGCGCGAGCGCCTTCAGCGGCGCGCAGCCGGTGGCAAGGCCATTCCTCACCGGCAGGTAAGCGCCACCGGCCGCCCGAACGAAAAGGTCCGACCCACGGTCCTTGTCGAAAAAGACCATATGGGGATCGTGCTTTTCGAGTTGGGAAAGCATGAAGTTCAACAATACGGTCTTGCCGGTACCGGACGGACCGCAGATGAAGGTATTGCCAAGGTCGCGGTGGTGGAAGTTGAAGTAGAAAGGCGAACCGGACGCGGTCTTCAGCAGGGCAACGGCTGGACCCCATTGATTTCCGTCCTTCTGGCCGGTTGGATAGGAATGAAAAGGCGAAAGTGCCGCAAAATTCCGGGATGTGATTGCGCCAGAGCGCGCGCGGTAGCGAAAATTGCCGGGCAGTTGTGCCCACCAGGCCGCTTCAAGCCCGAGATCCTCACGCGCGACGACTGCACCGCCATTGGTAAGGTGCGTGCGGGCTTCGGCCAGATGGTTTGTGAGCGCTTTGACCGAGGAGGCGAAGACTGAAAGCGTAAGGTGATGCTCGCCGAGCACGAAGCGGTTGGATTCGAGATCGTCCATCGCAGCGTCGAGTTCTTCGACCTGGGACGCCGCCTTGTCGCCGGCGCTGACCATCTGGTTTTGCTTGCGCCCTATGATGATGCGCGCATCCGCTTTCGAGGTGAAGGCGAAGGATTGTGCCAGAACAAGCTCGAAGGGGGCCGTCAGGATGCCGTCGAGCATGCCGGTGCGGGTCGTTGCCGGATATTCCTTGAACCCGAACACCCCGGCATAGCGGCTTTCGGCCTCGTGACGGATCTCGATCGTCTCGTGGCCGAAAATCACCCGATCCGAATAGATCGCCGATGAAATTCTTCCTTCCGTCAACGCAATGGGTTCGCTCCGGCCGCCCACGATCTGGTGGAGGACTTCGCTCGGCTCGGAAAACAGGACGCCGGCCCGCTCGTAGAGGGACAGCACCCGAGGCTCGAAGCGTTTGAGGCCCGATGTGATGTCGGATAGCTTGCCGCGCAGGTGCTTTAGCGCCGTTTCGTCGAGCTCGACATCGCTGCGGCGTGCCCTGCGCAGCCGCGAAAGAAGATCAAGAGCCCTTTCGGCGGGATCGCGTGCAGGATGCCAGACCAGCGAAAGATAAAGATCGTTGCGAAACAGATCCTCGCCGATCATGCGCGCACGATATCTTGAGTTCAGTGCGTCGCAGAACGGATTGGCAAATCGTCCTTCGGGATAGCCGTTGTCGCGACGGCGAACGACATGTGTCCAGAGTGCGAGGCGCTCATCGGCGATATTGCGGTAGAGCGTGTTGAGGTTGCGGTGCAGGCTGTTGAGGTCGATGACGTCGGCTGTTTCAAAGGATACACCTTCCAGCGCAATCATCACCATCAGCGCTCTGGTACCCAGTCCGATCGTCGTCTCGTCGATATGGCGCACATAAGGAATAAAGGTCTCCGGCCCGAGTTCGCGGGAGCGAAGCGTCAAGTTTCTAGGCAAGGCTCAGATCTCTTTCGTCATAGGCTCTGGTGAGCTTGAGCGGCGAGAGCGTGGCCCCGCCCCAATAGGAGGTGTTGCGCGATCGACCGCGCGTCTCGATCCAGGAAACCAGGATCCGGAACATGTTGTGGTCGTGCTTGACGAGTGTGCGGAACATGAAGTGAAAGATGACGCCGACAAGCGCATAGGCAACCGATCCGGCCGCGATGTAGAGGATCGTCGTCAGCATGATGTTCAGGCCCATCGCCTCCATCGTCACGCCGGCGATCATCGCCGGCCGGGTGCAGGCAATGAACAGGATGTCTTCTTCGATACCTTCGGCTGTCGCCATGTCGCTCAGCTCCCGACGATGGTGTTCACCAGTTCTGTGGCGCCGAAGATCCCCCCGATGCCGATGATCCAGTAGCCGGCGCGGCGCAGATCCATGTAGCCGAACATCCAGGCGATGCAGATGATGATGACGGCGATGACGGCGAGCAGTCGGGCGATATTGCCGGTCAGCAAGTCGACGATGTTCTGCAGAACCGTCTTGATACCCGCAGCCTGGGCGAAGGCCGGTTCGACCAGGCAGGCAACGATGGCTGCGGCCATAAAGGCAGAGGCCGCGACAGGGCGAAGACTATATCTTGAAGTCATTCACTTTGCTCCGATCGATCATTCTGAAACACGAGTACCGAGGATCGCCGCCGGGAAGCGAAGACGTCCCATGAGGCGGTTTCATCGGCTTGGGGAAGGCGTTTTGCGACCGCTGGCGCGTCCTGGATGTCTGCGGGCTGGTCGAAGCGAGCTTCAATGGGCGGCTCGGCTATGGAAAGCGACGCCAGTTTGGGAGATAGCCGGACCATCTCCTTGCGGACCAGCTCGTCATAACGGACCACCTTGCCGAGGGACGGATCGCCCCGGCCGTATAGCGACTGAAGCATGACGTTTTCCGCTTGCGCTGCATCGGCGCCCGTGCGCAAGGCAAGGCGACGATACCCGTCGAGCAGAGTGGCGGCCGCCTTGAGGTTCAGGCAGGGATCGAATGCATCCGATATAGAGAGCTTCAGCTTGTTGAGTTCCCCCAAGCCGAGACCACCAAGACCGATCTGGATGTCCTGGCGAGCCGCAACGAGGGAAGTGACGAGCTCAATTGCCTCCGACTTGGATGCCGGTTGATCCAAAAGCGGCGGGCCACTGTTGATGCGGATGGCGTAAGGATGAAAGCCGCTCTCCAGGCTAACAACGGCAGCAATCGTCTCGATCGCAATGGTGGGAGCGCATATCTTTGCAAGATCGACGAAGGCGACTGGCATTGCTTAGTACCACACCCTTTGGTTTCCGATCCCGTCGATGGTCACGTCGACGTAATGTGGGCGCAAGCGCATATGCGGCTGCATCGTCACGTAGCGCCGGCACTGTCGCTGCCCGTCATTCCAGTACCAGGCCGGTGACAGAACTCCGCGCTCGCTGTTTGGGGAGCATTCATTGTTTGAGACAGTCTGGGGTGTGGTCGAGATGCAGGTTGCCTGCCGTCCGCCATCACTGTATCGCCTCGTCAACCGGTAGCCTTTGTCGCAATAGTAGGGGGCGTATCCGGGCGCAGATGCCGTAAAACCCAGGCCGTCGCAGCTCGGGAAAGCGTGCCCCCTTGCAAGTTCTCGCCACAGTTTCTCGATCGGCGGGCGGCATTCGGAAAATTGCGTTGCGCCGCCGGAATTGGAAAGGCATAGGATAACCTGGCATCCCCAATCATCCGCCCGCGCATGACTCCCGGAAATGAGATAGCATGGCGAGGCATTGAGAAGAGCCACGAACGTCCTGATCAGAAGGTTTTTCATGAGCTGTCCCTCCGCAATCCGCACGCCAACGATGCCGCCGGCGTCCGTGTCGTCTGGAAATTCATACAGCCTTATATTATGCAGTTAAACAAATGACAAGAGCACTCAACGTTCAATTGCACAACATTGCCTTTTCAGCCTTCATCTTCCAGGAGATTTTCGACAATCCGCTGGAGGATGAGACGCCCCAGTCGCGGTTGAAGCAGATCGGCATGATGAGCATCCTCTACATCATGCATCAGGGGCATGACACGCTAACCCTTTCAAATATCGTCGAAACCACGGGTTTGACGCGCACTGGCGTGACCGAAACGGTAGACCCGCTGGTTCGCCGCGGGCTCCTGACGGAGAGCTTCGTGAAGAACTCGATGGGGCGCGGCAAGGCGCGCCGATTTGAGATCGCCCCGGCCATCCTGGAAAAAATACGCATCTTCCAGGGGAGTCATGCCCGAGCTGACGATGCCGTCGAGACCAAGTCATAGTGTCTTGAATAAGTAAACTTATGTGGCCCGGGGAGGCGCGCGACGTTCGCCCATCGCCATTTTGGCACCTGCGACGGGGGCCTGGGCAAGATACCTTGTTGATAGTGAAGCGAAGGCACAATAGGTTCGGTGGGCGCATCAACCGTGAAGGGGGAACCATCATGCCTACTGGCACTGTAAAATTTTTCAACGAGGACAAAGGATTTGGCTTCATCACCCCTGAAAACGGGGGAACAGACGTCTTCGTTCATATCTCCGCGTTGCAGCGCGGCGGCACGCTCAAAGAAGGTCAAAAGGTCAGCTACGAGTTAGGCCAGGACCGCAAGACCGGAAAGTCGAAGGCGGAAAATGTCAGCGCGCTCTGATGGCATAAGTCTCGCTCAGTAACGGCTGAGCCCGCCCCTAACGAGGCAGACGAACACGACAGGGGTCTCGTCATTTCCATGGCTGCTGGTCGCACGGGCTGCCATTGGAAGCCCGCGGATCGACCGCGGGCTTCGAGCCAGCGGGTGATCGGTTACTTCGAGTTCTTATGGCTCTGCTGACCGGCTTTGGCGTGCTGTTCGCGAGAACCGCCCTGTTTTCCGGACGTAGAGGATTTCGAGGACGAAGAACCGGATGCGCTCTTTCCGCCCTTGCTTGAGCCAGTCTCGCGCTTGTTTTCGTTTGGTGCCATGGATGTATCCTCCATCGAAACCGTGATCAGCCACGCTATCCAACGCAGGTCAGCACTATCTGTTCCAAGGCGCCTCCACCAACTCACCTGGTGTCCCTAAAAGTCGATTGAAATCGTCGCGCGCTCCGACATCGGGATCATCGTTACCCTGCCCCACCATGACAGGCAGCATACTGGAGCCGCAGTATTGCGGAACGTTTATCTAGACAGGCGGTGGCTCGACCATGTGCGGCCGGTGGCCCCGGCGGCAGAGATAGACTTCCCGCTCGGGATTAGCCTCTATCGTGAACCCGGAGCTGCGCAGCATCGCCTCGACGGCGGCCTTGTTGGGAATGAACCAGTTGGTGGGATCGGCGGCATAGCGCTTCTCGACAAAGAACAGTTTCGGATAATCCGGCCGGTCGAACACAGTCCATTCCGAAAAGTCGTAATCTTCTTCCAGTGCGGCAATCCGCTCGTCGCCGCGCTGCAGGCACTGAAACAGCATCAGATCGCCGACTACGTGCTCGTAGAGGAGATCGAGTGCCAGCAACGGATGGCGCAGGTGGTAAAGCACGCCCATGAAGAGCACAAGGTCGAAGGTCTCTGCGAGCTTGGGCACATCGTAAACCGACATCTGCTCGAACTCGACGTCGAAGCCGAAATGCTCGGCGGCAAAACGCGCCTGCGCGAGATAGCGCGGATCGGAATCGATGCCAAGCACCCGCCCGGCGTTGCGTCGCTTCATCTCGATCGCATAAAAGCCGGCATTGCAGCCGATATCGAGAACGCTGCGCCCGCCCAGATCTTCCGGCACCACATGCTTGAAGCCTTGCCATTTAAACGCGGGATAGTCGCCGAGAAAGTGATCCGGGGCGGTTTCGACTTCACCGAGCCGCATGTTCTGGAACCACGGCCCCAATTCGCTGATGCGACGTTTGAGAGTTCGGTCGATCATCGCTTGCATCCATTCAATTCAGCTTTGCGCTGAGACCGGTTGTGAAGCAACCGTGGCGCGATGACGACGCGGCGTCGCCGCCCGTCGCTGTGGGCGATCGCTGAGGTTGTTGGCAAACCAGTCGATTGTATTGCCGAGCCCTTCGACAAGTGGCACAGTCGGCTGCCAGTCGAGAAGTTCGGTCGCACGGGAAATATCCGGCCGGCGACGTTGCGGGTCATCCTTCGGCAGCGGCTTGTAGATGATCGCCGAACGGGTCGGGACCATCGAACGGATCATCTCGGCGACCTCATTGACGCTAAACTCACCGGGATTGCCGAGATTGACCGGCATGCGCGGATTGGGCTCGACGTCCATGAGCGCCATAAGACCACCCACGAGATCGCTGACATAGCAGAACGAGCGGGTCTGCATGCCGCTTCCATAGATGGTGAGGGGCTTTCCCGAAAGCGCCTGAACGATCAGGTTTGAGACGATCCGGCCATCATTGGCCTGCATGCGCGGCCCATAGGTGTTGAAGATGCGGGCAACCCGCGCGTCCACCCGACCGGCACGCAGCATGTCGAAGCAGAGCGCTTCCGCAGCACGCTTTCCTTCATCATAGCAGGCGCGCGGTCCCGTGCAGCTGACATTGCCGCGATAGTCCTCCCGCTGCGGATGTTCGACCGGATCGCCATAGACCTCGCTCGTCGAAGCCTGCAGGAAGGAGGCTTTGTGCTGTTCGGCAAGGGCAAGCAGGTTTCCCGTACCGGCGACGCAGGTCATCATCGTGTGGACGGGATCGGCCTGATATCGCGGCGGGGATGCGGCGCAGGCCAGGTTGTAGATCCGGTCGACCGGCTCGTCGATTTCCAGAAACTCGCAAACGTCCTGCTCGATGAGCCGGAAGCCCGGATGGTTCGTCAACGGCCGGACATTGTCCCGCGAGCCGGAGATAAAGCTGTCGACGCAAATGACGGGATGGCCACGGGCAAGGAGCGCATCGCAGAGATGCGAACCCACAAAGCCGGCTCCGCCTGCCACCAGAACAGTCTTGGCTTTTTCGCGAAGATTTCCTTTCTGCATGAATATTCTCCCTTCACGCCGAGATGCGTTGATAAGCTGGATTAGCCGGCAGTTCCGAAAGGGCCCGGACAAGTTCGCCGGCGCGCGCAGCACCGGTATGGCCGCGCATCACACGTTTCCTGGCGGCAGCGGCGATCGCCGAACGGCGGCCGTCGGAAAGTTCCGTCAACGCCGCGACGACATCCTGCGCTCCGCGCGCGATGATCAAAGCCTCGCCATCCGGCAGCAACTCCTCCAGCCCCCGCCAAAAATCGCTGATGATCGGCGTTGCGCAGGCGGCGGCTTCGAAGAGGCGTACGCTCGGCGACCAGCCGGCAGCGATCATGTCGCTGCGCGTTACATTCAAGGTGAAGCGTTGCCGGCTGTAGAAGCTTGCATGATCGGCAGGTGCCAGATGCTCGATGCGCTCCACATTCGCCGGCCAGTCGATCTGTGCAGGATATTGTGGTCCGGCGACGATGAAACGCATGGATGGCAGGCGGCGCGCCGGCTCCAGGAGGAGACGTTCCAGGGTCGGCTGACGGTCCGGGCTATATGTTCCGAGATAGCCGAGATCCCAGGACCTGGGCTCGCCGGTATTGGCATAGCAGTCTTCATCTACGGAGCAATAGAGCGCGATAGCCCTCCTTGCGCCGTATCTGCGTTCCAACCGGGCCAACACCTCTCCTCCGGAGAACGAGAAGTAGGCGTCAAACAGTGGAATCTGCTTCAGCGCCAGATATTCCTCATCGCCACGATCGAGCTTTGCCAACGTGACAGGCGTATCGATGTCGTAGAAGCAGAGGCGTTTCAGCTCCAAGGCAACAAGTTTGCCGATGAGCGCCACACTATCGGGAACATAGGATCCGACGACCACGGCATCTGCCCGGCGCAGCCTTTCCCGATAAAGTTCGATCATGGTGTCGATTTCGGAATAATAGTCGAGTTCGCAGAAATCCGGCGAAGCAAGGTCCCGGTGGCTGGCATACCAGCGCACGTCCCGCTCGAGAAACAGAACCCGATGGCCGTCCAGTCGCAGGCCTTTGATGAGGGCCCGATAGGTCGTGGCATGACCGTTTCCCCACGAGGAGGAAAGCGAAAGTCCCAGGAAGACGATTTCGAGCGGTCTCGTCATTTGGCTGCCTCCATCCGCGCGCCGAGACGAGCGCGGAAAATCTCATCCACTGCTCTAGCGCGATGAGCATAGGTGTGATCGGCAAGGACACGCATGCGCGCCCTCGCCCCGATCCGGGCAGCGGACTGGCGGGACAAGCCGGCAATCAAGGCGGCCACATCCTGTCCATCGCGCGCGACCAGGATTTCTTCGTCCGGCTTGAGGAAGAGTTCTATACCCTCCCAATGGTCGGTGATGAGACAGGCGCCGGCGCCGGCCGCCTCGAAGACGCGGGTCGCGGGGGAGAAACCATTCTCCGCCATGCTGGCGCGCGATATGTTGAGGACCGCCATGGGGGTCACGTTGAAGGCGTTGTGATCCCGCGTCGGCACATGGCCGATATAGTTGACATTGGACGACATCGGCTTGTCCTGCCAGCCCGAACCGCCGAGCAGGAACGTCCGGCCCGGCAGACGAGACGCAGGGTCCAGGAAGAAATACTCGACCCGCGCCTCCCGGTCGGGCAGACGATTGCCCAGAAAACCGAGATCGGCGGCAAAGCGGCTGTCCTCCGGCACCGGATGATGCGTTTGCGGATCCAATGCATTGTAGATCGGCACGCATTCGGCTGCTCCGACGGAGCGATATGCGTTCACGACAGGATCGCCCCCTCCATAGGTCAGCACGAGATCGATTTTGAAGAGTGCCTGGCGCAGCGGATGATCGGGGTCGGCCTTGAGTTCGGCGAGCGTAGCGGGCGCATCGACGTCCCAGAAGATTTTCAGGGCCTTCGGCGATGCGTTGCCAAGCACTTCCTCAAGCAGCAGATCATCTTGAAAACCGACGCCGCTTGCCTTTACCACGATATCGGCCTCGGCGGCCTGGCGGGCTGCAGCCTTCAGGGCGTCGATCGTGCCTTCATAGACGACGACCTTGCACCAGTCCGGCGGCTCCATGTCACGGTACTTCTGCCGATCGTATACGTCGGGCTCGTAGAAGGTGATTTCGTATCCCTTTTCCGCCAACGACCTCAGCAGGCCGCGATAATAAGTGGCTGCACCATTCCAATAGGCGGAGACGAGACTCGAACCATAAAAAGCGATCTTCATTCGGCGGCCTCCCGCGAGTGCAGGCTCTTTGCAACCTTGCTCGTGCCGCAGTGCCCCAGGATGGTGAAAAGCTCGTCGACACGGTGCCGGCAGGTATGGCGCGCCTTGATCGTTTCGAGGCCGGCCGCAGTCAGGCTCGCGGCCCGATCGGCATCGAAGAGGACTTCACGCAGGCACTTCTTCATCTCCTCGCCGTCACGCACGAGAAGATAGTCCTTGCCAGATCTGAAGAGGTGTTCGGCATCGTCCCATGGCGCCGAGATCAGAGGTATTCCGCAGGCAAGTGCCTCGAAGACACGGATGGTCGGAATGCCCGGAAGATGCTCGACATAGGGCCGCCGTGGAATGTGCATCGTGACCTTGTGGCGAGCAAAGGCGACGGGAACATCCGCGTTGGCAATCCAGCCGCCATAAGAAAAACCGGCATTGCGCAGGGCCTCGAGCGCATGATCGGGATAGCGGACGCCGCGAACCGTAGTGTTCAGGCGGAGATCATGGGCTGGACGGATCAGAAATTCAGCAATCTCGGCGGACCGTTCGCCATCGCCCCAGTTGCCGATCCAGATGAGGTCTCCGTTTTTTTCGATTTCCGGCAACGGTCGAAACAGGGCATCGTCGGCCGCCTCGTGCCATGTGAATACAGATTTTCCCCAACCTGCGCGGAGGTAACGTTCACGCAAGGTCTGCCCAAAGGCCAGCACGCCATCGTAGTCGTCGAGCGTCAGTCCGGCGATATCGCCCTCGGCGGAAACTGCTCGATGATGCGTATCGTGGAAAAGCAGGGTGAAGGTCGCGCCGTTGCGGCGGATGCGGCCGAGACGCTCGACCAGTTGCGGTTCTGTCCACTCGTGGACGATGACGACGTCAGCATCGGCAAGCGCGGCTTCATGATCGAAGTTCTCGTCGTAGATCTGCGAGCGGTGCTGCGGGAAGGTTTCGAAAAACTTCTCGACTGCAGCCTGTCCCTGATCCTCGACGAGGTTTGCACGGCTCCACGCATTTTCCGCCTCCAAGGCCAGCGCTTCATGACCGCGCCGCTGAAGATCGCGCATGACGCCGCGAAGAAAATGCGCATTGCCGTGGTTCCAGTCGGAAACAACCGAGTGAGTATAGAAAACGAACTTCATGATTACTCCGCTGCTGTTGAAAACGCCCAGTCGAACATGCCAGAGTAGATCCCGAGCATCGCCTGCGCCTGTGCCTGGGGGCCGAACTGGATAGATCGCGCGCGTGCCTTTAAAGCGAGAGCGGCGCGCAGCTGAGGGTCATCGGCAAGACAATTGAAGGCATCAGCGAAAGAGTGAGGACGATACGGATCGGCAAACAGAGCGGCATCGTTCCAGATTTCGCGATAGGTCGGGATATCGGAAAGGACCAATGCCGCGCCTCCCCTCGCCGCCTCGAGAGCCGCAAGACCGAACGGCTCGTAGACGGAGGGCGAAGCCACGACGCCTGCCTGTCGCATCAGCGCGATCAGCCTGCCATGGGCAAGCTCGCCGCGATGATCGGCATTGCGAAACTGCAGGCATTGACCGTTGGGGCCGTTGCTTTCGCCAACGGCGATCACCGGCCAGCGCGCCAGGGCTGCCGCCGCATCCAGCACGGCGCCGTTTTTCCCGTCGTCCCACCAGCGGCCGGCGGCAAGAATGAAGTTCTGCTTGGGCTCGTCCGACGTGTCGAGGGCGCTCGAATTATGAACGACTTTAAGGTTCGGTATCCGGCCATAGGCCGCATCCATGGCAACGGCATGGCTGCGGCTTGGGGCAATCACGGCATTCGCGCGTGCGAAACCGGCAAGGTTCAGCCGATGTTGCCACTGCCAATTCGGCGGTACTTCGCTGCTGCGGACGGCCGCAAACCATGTCACGACACAGGAATGGCAAACCACGATCACCGGCAGTTCGGTTTTCATGTTCGCCGCCTGCGACGGCAGATTGAGGTGCAGAAGATCGGCCTGTTCTCGATGAGCGAGGTCCACGACCAGGCGCGGCACCTTTGCGACTGCCTTTTGGTCCTGCACCATCCAGTCGAGGGGCGCGTCCAGCCAGACGAGCTTGCCGTTCCGGTTTGCCTCGGCGATCTTTTCCTCTGTCGGGGCCGGCCCCAACCCTGCGAAGACCACCTCGATATTCTTCGGCTTCAGGGCTGCCGCCAAGTCCATGGCGTAACGCCAGACGCCTCCCACGGCGTCGACCGTCATCAGCACGCGGCGGTGCCGGTTGGGTCGCTGCTGACCGATCATGCCGATGCCTTTCGCTTTTCCCTGCGAATCTGCCGGCCGCCGAAACGGTTGGCGACCAGCCATTCGGCAAGATGCCGCAATCCGCTGCGCCATTCGATGCTGGCTGCCCAGCCGGTTTCGCTTCGGAGTTTTTCCGTATTGGCCACGAAATAGAACTGGTCGCCGGCGCGCCATGGACCGAAGCTGGTTTCGACGGGACGTCCGATAAGCTCTTCGATCTCGCGCAGCACCGCTACGACGCTGACGGCATTGCGTGGCCCTCCGCCAAGGTTGAAGGCATTCCCGCTCACGCGAGCGATCTTGTCGAGCAGAGACCGGTAGGCGGCAACAGCATCATCCACATGCAGGACGTCCCGCACCTGTTTGCCGCTGCCGTAAACCGAAACGGCTTCGCCGCCGAGCGCCCGGATTAAAAAATGCGCTACCCATCCCTGGTCTTCGGTGCCGAACTGACGAGGCCCATAAACGCAACTCATGCGCAAGACGGCAGCCGGTATGCCGTAGGACTTGGCGTAGTCGAGGATATACTGGTCAGCCACGCCTTTCGAACAGCCGTAAGGCGTGCAGAAATCGAGCGGCCGATCCTCGCCAATGCCTTTGGCCCGCACGACCTCGTTTTCCGGGATATAGCGATCCTCGAGCTCGACCATCCCCAGATCGTCGAGAGCGCCATAGACCTTGTTGGTGCTGGCGAAGATGACCGGCGCCCGTCTGCCCGCCTTGCGCACCGACTCCAGCACATTGAGGGTGCCACGGGCATTCGTTTCGAAATCCTCGAGCGGATCGACAAGGCTGGTGGTCACGGCCGTTTGCGCAGCATAGTGGAAAACGGCCTTGGCATCCTTGAAGGAAGCCTCGATGCCCAAAAGATCGCGAACATCGGCAAGAACGGGATGAACCCGTGCGCCATGCCGTTCGATGAGCCAGGAAAGGTTCTGGTCCACGCCGGCTCGTCCCAGATTGTCCAGAATGATGACGTCTTCGCCATCGCTCAAGAGACTGTCGGCGAGATTGGAACCGATGAAGCCACTGCCGCCGGTCACGACAATGGGTGCAGCACCGGAGGCAAGATGCGGTGCTGCGAGCGCTGCAACCTCTTGCACTTTTCTCACACCCCCTTCCACAAGCAGCCGGGCAAGAAGCTTGGGCTTGTTGTCATGGGTAACCGCGCCGAGATGGTAATGCCGGGGATCGAACCACAGACCCTCCTGCACAGGAACATCAGGCGGCACATCGCGCCACGAATACCAGTACATGCGGTCGGCCGGCACGTTGAGAGCTTTGACGAAGCGCCGCGCCTGTTCGATCTCGTCGTTGCGCCAGGTGGAGTAGCCGGCCTCGGTGATCCAGATCTCGGCATCGGCATTGTAACGGTCGACGATCCCGCGCATCTCGCCGAGGTGCATGTCCCAGCCGCCCCAGGTCCCTGCTTCGCTGTCCCAGGTTCCAGGAAAACCGTGAAAGCCGACTGCATCGACGACGTTTATCACGCCCCGCATGCCCATAAGGTTCAGCCAATAGGGATCGAAGGGGCATGGCCCGCCGAGTACCGGCTTGTAACCCCTCTGCTTTGCCCAGTAGGCGGCGCCACCGACCATCTCGCAGAAGAGCAGGAAATCGCTGTCCTGTCGCCAGTCCCAGTCGAGCAAGTTGTTCGGTTCGTTCCAAAGCTCGATGTGGCTGAAATACTTGCCATAGCGGGTTAGGACGTGATCGACGAAATCGGCATAGGACTTGAGATTGGCCGGCGGTCCTGAAGACCGGCCCGTGCGCGACATGGAAGGCGGCGTATAGTGGATGCAGGGGAGAAGATCGATCTCGCTCCCGACCTTCGGAATCAGCCAATCGAACCATTCCTGACCGCCCGGCGCCAGATACTCCGCCCAGGACAGATGCGTGCGCAGATAACTGGCGCCGCCGGAAAGGATATCGGGAAGGACCGCTTCGGTCCGCTCATATTCGCCTGGTCGGAACCACTCGACGAAACCGAACCGCTTTGTCTCCTTCTGGCTGGACAGGCGAGAGCCGTTCTTGCTCATGAGATCAAGCCCCGCTCTTCCAGTTGCCGCTTCATCTCGACCCCGCGGTCGATTGCCCCTACCTGCCTGATCCAGTCGGCAAACGGCGCGAGCGAATTCTCAAGGCGATCCTTCGGTTCGAAGCCGAGCAGTTCGCGCGCTTTTGAAATGTCGGCAAAGCAGTTGCGGATGTCTCCGGAGCGCGCCTTGTTCATGATGTCCGGGCGGATTTCCGGCACACCCATTGCATCAGCAAGAAGCGTCGCAACATCCGAAATCGAGTAGGCATGGCCGCTGCCGATGTTGATGACATGGCCGGCGGCGGCTGGCTTCTCCAGCGCAAGGCGGAAAGCCACCGCGACGTCTCGCACGTGGACGAAATCGCGACGTTGTCTTCCATCCTCGAAGATCATCGGCGGTTGCCCGTTGGCAAGACGCGAACCGAAATTCGCAAGCACACCCGTATACGGATTGGAAAGTGCCTGCCCGGCGCCGAAGACATTGAAAAGCCGCAGGGCAACGGCATGCAGGCCGTAAGCTTCGCCCAAGATCAGCACCTGCCTTTCCTGCGCATATTTCGTCAAAGCGTAGATCGACGCCAGATCGACCGGTTTCTCCTCATCCGTCGCGATCGGAACAAGGGGATCGCCATCCTCACCAAGAGGATCCCATTGGCCGCGTTTCGTCTCACCCGCCTTTCTCCGGACGTGTCCGAGCCTTCGGCCATCCGCAGTCTGGTAAAGCCCTTCGCCATAGACGCTCATCGAGGAAGCGACGACGATCTTTTTCACCGGCAATCCGAGCATGTTCTCGAGGAGAACGGCAGTTCCGAGGTCGTTGCAACCGACATAGCGGGCAACCTCGTACATCGACTGCCCCACGCCGACTTCGGCGGCAAGATGAACCACGCCCTCGACATCGGCGAGCGCCGCATGCACTGCGTCCTTGTCCCGCACATCGCCGTAGATGACCTCTGTGCCTTCCGGCACCGCGACCTCGGCATCGGCGTGCACCTGATCGACGAGCGCATCAAGAATGCGCACGTCATAGCCGTTTTCGATAAGTTCTTCAGCGACATGGCGACCAATGAAGCCGCACCCGCCCGTGATCAAGATCCTCGTCATTTTGATCTGTCCCATTGAAAAAGTCGTTTCGGAGACGACTGACGAACTGGCCTCGAAAGTAAAAGTTCCTTCATCAATGACATCTTTATTGACTTCATCATCTATGACTTCTTTGACTTCTACCGGAACCCATCGCAGCGACCGCAGTTCTAGGGATGCACCTGGAGGACATCTGATGGATACTGCGCACGGATCCGCACCAGACGTTATGCATGCTGCAATTGTGACCGGCCCCGGACAATTGTCGGTCGAAACGCGCCCCCTGCCGGAGCCGCTTTCGGGCCAGGTCAGAGTCAAGTTGGAAGGATGCGGCGTCTGCGCGTCGAACCTGACGCCTTGGGCGGGACCCGAATGGATGACATTCCCGACTGAGCCCGGCGGTCTGGGTCACGAGGGCTGGGGAAGCGTCGATGCAATTGGTGAAGACGTCACAGGACTTCATATCGGAGACCGCGTCGCGATCCTCTCCTATCACGCCTATGCCACCCATGACATTGCCGACGCCGCCATGGTTGTGCCGCTGCCTGAGGAACTGGACGGTCAGCCATTTCCGGGCGAGCCACTTGGGTGCGCCATGAACGTCTTTCGCCGTTCCAACATCGAAAACGGCAAGACGGTCGCCATCATCGGCATCGGCTTTCTCGGTTCGCTGCTCACCCAACTCGCAACGGCAGCGGGAGCGCGCGTGATCGCGATCTCGCGACGCCCTTACGCCGTGGAAGTCGCTGCACGGATGGGGGCGGCCGAGACCGTCTTAATGGACGATCACTGGCGCATCATCGAAAGCGTCCAAAAGCTGACGGATGGAAAATTCTGTGATTGCGTGATCGAAGCCGTCGGCAAGCAGTGGCCACTCGATCTTGCTGGCGAACTGACAAAGGAGCGTGGGCGGCTGATCATTGCCGGGTACCACCAGGACGGTCCCCGACAGGTCAACATGCAGCTCTGGAACTGGCGCGGACTTGACGTCATCAACGCCCACGAGCGTGACCCAGCCATCTACATGCAGGGCATCCGCGACGCGATAGAGGCTGTGCGACGCGGAAAGATCGATCCCCGATCGCTCTATACGCACGTCTATCCTCTAGAAAGGCTGGACGAGGCTCTTGACGCAACGCGCGACCGCCCCGACGGCTTCCTTAAGGCATTGGTGCAATATTCATGAACGGGATCGTTTCAAGGCAAGGTGCGGCAGTCACCGCCAAGCCGCTGAAGCTCGGCTTTCTGGGCGTTGGATGGATTGGTCGTCACCGGATGAAGGCAATTTGCGACAGCGGCCTCGGCGAGGCTGTCGCCATTGCCGATCCTTCCGAGGAGATGGCGCGAGAAGCCAAGGCGATAGCACCCGGGGCCAGGATCGCAGCCGACCTTGACGATTTGCTTTGCGAGCACCTGGACGGCCTGGTGATTGCGACACCGAGCGCAAACCACGCCGCACAATCCATTCGCGCCCTTGAAGCAGGTATTCCCGTCTTTTGCCAGAAACCGCTGGGACGGACGGCGTCCGAGGTGAAGGCCGTCATCGATGCGTCCAGGGCAGCCGACAGGCTCCTCGGTGTCGATCTATCCTATCGGCACACGAAAGGCATGCAAAAGATTCGGGAGCTCATTCGCGCAAACGCGCTCGGAAAGGTGTTCGCAACAGACCTGACCTTCCATAATGCCTACGGTCCCGACAAGCCATGGTTCTATGACAGAAGCCTTTCCGGCGGCGGCTGCCTCATCGATCTCGGCGTCCACCTTGTAGACTTGGCCCTATGGAGTCTCGATTTTCCGTCTGTCAAAACCGTCACGAGCCGGTTGAGAGCGGGTGGGAAACGGCTGGGGCAGGCAGGCGGCCAGGTCGAAGACTTCGCAACTGCTACGCTGACGCTTGAAGGCGACGAAGTCGTGCGGCTGACATGCTCCTGGCGGCTTCAGGCGGGCTGTGAGGCGATCATCGGTGCTGAATTTTTCGGAACCGAGGGGGGGGCTTCCTTCAGAAATGTCGACGGCTCGTTCTACGACTTCACCGCAGACAAGCTGCTGGGCACCTCGCGTAAAAACCTTGTCCAGCCTCCCGACGAATGGGGCGGACGGGCTGCCGTGGACTGGGCAAGGAAGCTGGCCCGGGAACCTGGCCATGATAGCGCTTGCGAGGAATTCCTGGCGGTCGCCGAAGTAATCGACCGCATCTACCATGGCGAGGAATGACAATCCTGGCCTTTGAAAGCGCCGGGCCGCGCTCCAACTCCAAGAGACAAAGAGCGTTTCCAGCGCCGTTGAGCGCGTTTCGTCGCGGACTGGAACCTGAAACACAGTGCATGGTTTCTTTCTCCGAAGGAAATTCCCATGCCGCGATGGAACTGCAACAAGGGACCGATTTTTTGACCGAAACCACCACTCGATCCGAGGGGCATGAAAAGGCTCGCCTCGAAACCAGGCGCTTGCTGGCCGCCGGTCAGTTGTCGCAGCCGCCATGGTTGCTGCTTTGGGCACAGGTGGGATCGATCCGTTCGCAGTTTCGCCTGCGGGAACAGCAGCGACCCAATGTCCGTCTCAGACTGGCGAACAGATGTCTGCCGCTTCGGAGGAGGATATTTCGCCCCGCCGACAGCAGCACAGCGGTGCCGCCGTTGCCGAGCCGCCAGTTTAAAAACTTTAGGAGAATGGTGCATGTCGACCTCGCCAGCAGCAAACTCGGCAAATGTCTCGCGACGCCTTGACCGCAATATCGAGACGCTTCTTCGACGGCGGCAGGCCGAGGAACGGAGTGCTCCGTTGCAGGATCGGGTGGCCGGCGAAATTACCCGTTTCGCCGGTTCGATGAATTTCGTCTACTTTCATGCGGTCGTCTTCGGCGCCTGGATTCTCGCCAATGTCGGCTTGCTTCCCTTCATCCCGGAATTCGATCCGTCCCTTGTGATCCTTGCCATGGTTGCCTCCGTCGAGGCGATCTTCATCTCGACATTCGTTCTGATCAGTCAGAACAGAATGGCCGAGGCCGATGACAAGCGATCCGATCTGAACCTCCAGATTTCGCTTCTGGCCGAACATGAGGCGACACAACTTCTCATGATCGTGGCGGCAATTGCCGAAAAGCTTGGCGTTGAGGTCGAGCAGACTGCGGAAATCGAAGAACTGAAAGAAGACGTCGCCCCGGAGGAGGTTCTCGACACGATTGAAGAAAAGGCCAGAAACGGACTGTAGGCCTGAACAATGAAGCCAGCCGCCGAGTAAGCAGTCGTCAAATGCGATTGCCGATCCTTCATTCGCCAGCCATGAAAATCGCGTCGGCGGCCTTGGGTTTTGATAATACTCCTGAAGAACACTTGCCGAATGTCCTGATTTGGACTATATCTCGATCAGGATAAGGAGATCATGATGTTGCGTACGCGCCGCACAGAGGAACGAGACGAGAGTGGCCTGCAGCGCCTGGACCCGGACCGATTTGCTCCCGCAAGCCGCAAAAGGCTGAGCGCGCCGGCCCTGCGAACCTTTCTGGCGATCGCCGACCTCTGGGGCCTGAACGAAGAGCAGCGTTTGCTTGTACTGGGCTACCCGTCTCGGTCCACCTATCACAACTGGGCCAAGCAAGCGCGCGAACATGGTGCCTTCACGCTGGACGTCGATACCCTCACTCGAATCTCGGCCGTGCTCGGTATTCATCAGGCGCTTGGAATCCTGTTTCCCGACGAACGCGCCGGCCTCGCGTGGCTGCGGACGCCGCATGATGCGCTTGTTTTCGGCGGCCATCCTCCACTCAGCGTTGTCACGAGCGGAACCCAAGACGGGCTGATGACCGTTCGTCGGTTCCTCGATGCGGCAAGGGGTGGCATCTACATGCATCCGAACACCCTGGATGAAAGATTTGCGCCGTACGAAGACGGGGACATCGTCTTCCGGTGAGTGATCGTGTTGCAAAGGCGCCGCGTCCTGCCTACCGGCTGATCCCATCGCAATTCCCGCCGATCGGACTTTTTGATACCGTTGCGACGACGGCCGATCTCGAAGCCGTGATGGAGCTCGCCGGCTGGACCAATGACCGTCTCGTTGCAGACCGCATCCAACGGCTTTCCAAGGGCGAATGGGTCTATGGCATGCCCAATTCCAGCATTGTGATGGCGGCATTTTTGCATGTTGCGCCGGGCGGCATGCGATTTAACGGTCCCGATCTCGGCGCGTGGTATGCTGCCGACGATCTCCGTACAGCCGCAGCCGAGGTTGGTCATCATCTTCGGCGTGAAGCTGTTGCGCGCGGCGTGGCGACGATGACGCGCACCTATAGAAGCTACTCGGCCATCCTGCTTGGCGATTACCTCGACATTCGTGGAGAACAGGCACTGCGGCCCGAGATCTATGACGGCACCAGCTACACGGCTTCGCAGGCCCTTGGTGAGCAGGTTCGTTCGAACGGCGGGGCCGGCATAGTCTATGACAGCCTGCGGCGCAGAGCCGGCGTGAACATTGTCGCACACCGGGCGCGAAACATTCGTGAGGTTGTGCAGGCCGACCACTTCGAGATTACCGTGTCTGCCGCCGATCGGCGTATCGATGTGCGAAGGCTAGCGGCCTAGCCGTGGAAACCGGTAAACCGTCTCGTTCGCAAAGGCAGGACGGATGGAAAAGACGGAACCCTCATCGATGCAGTAAACATCGCCGTAGCTTCGGCATCTTTTCAGTACTGCGCGATATCGCCGCTTTCAGATTGCGCAAGCGTCAGGGGATAGCGCTCCGGGTGATGCACAAGGGCCGTGAGGTTCACCGGCCGGTTTCGGCTGTCGAATGCGATCTGATCGACAGTCAGGACGGCCGCGGGCGAATGCAGGTCCAGCATCTCTGCTTCCTCGCGAGAGGCGAGACGCGCACTCAGCGTTGTCTGTCCGCGCGATGGATGGATGTGATGGTGCTGGCGAAGCTCCGCATAGAGAGAACGGTTGCCGATCGTCCAATCGAGATCCAGAAGCCCAGGAACGCGGGCCGCCGGCAGCCAATCGGTCTGGATGACGACCGGGATCTCATCAAGCAAGCGCAATCTTGAGAGCACGACGACATCTGCGCCCGGCGGCAGGAAAAGCGGCCGGCTGATCTCCAGCGGCGCGCGAAGAACACGTGCCTCTATCAGGCGATGTCCAGGAACCCGGCCGTTCGAAATGGCCGTGGCTGTGAAGCTCTTGAGAACCTGCAGTTCGAAGCCGCCGCTGTGTTCTGCAACATAAAGCCCCTTGCCCGGCTGGCTCGTCACCACGCCTTGCTGGACCAGCTCGCGTATTGCGTGTCGAATCGTGATGCGGCTGACGTCGAAAAGATCAACTAATTCGCGTTCCGAGGGTAGTTTCCCTCTCAAGGGCAGCTTGCCGTTCCGGATCGAGGTCAAAAGCGCTTCGTAAACCTGCTTGTGAAGCGGCCGGGGATCTTCGCGGTCCACCAGACTTTGAGTCATGATGGAAAGCGGGTGCTCCTGACGCTTGTTCAAACCTGTTCCCCTTTCCTTTGCGTTCATTTTGCAACCACTCTCCACGCAATTCTCGATAAAGTCTATATTGACATGACTGGATATAACCAGTCCTAATGTGTGCCCAGGAGCCAAAGAGTTCCATAGATACCGAAGCGCTATCACAAAAAGGGAACAATCCATGTTGAAGAGAAGTCTTGCTGCCTTAGCCGTCTCCGTCGGCATCTGGACCGGCAACGCCCATGCCGAAGCCATTTCCGTATTCTGCTCGCCCACCGAGTTCGAGCTTTGCACAACGGTCGCCAATGCCTGGAAGGAAAAGACCGGCAACGAGGCGAAGATCAACAAGATGCCGGCTTTGCTGGATGATGCCATCCCGCTTTACCAGCAGCTGCTGGCCTCGAAATCCAAGGACATCGACGTCCTGTTCCTGGACGTCATCTGGCTCGGCATGTTCAAGAACAACCTGCTCGACCTGAAGACCCTGGTGCCGCAGGCAGACCAAGACAAGCATTTCGCCTCGACGCTCGGCGCAGCCAAGCTTGACGGCAAACTGGTCGCCATGCCCGCCTACATGGATGTCGGGCTGATGTATTATCGCAAGGACCTTCTGGAGAAATATGGCAAGCAGCCGCCCAAGACATGGGACGAGCTGGCGGCCAGCGCCAAGGAAATCCAGGACAAGGAACGCGCCGCCGGCAATGGCGAGATGTGGGGCTATGCCTGGCAGGCCAAGAGCTACGAAGGCCTGACCTGCGACGCCATCGAACTGATCGCCTCGAACGGCGGCGGCACGATTATCTCCGACGACGGCAAGGTGACGATCGACAATCCGCAGGCTGCCGAAGCGATAGAGAAGGCCAAAGGCTGGATCGGCAGCATCAGCCCGGAAGGCGTGCTGAATTACGACGAGGAAGCCTCCCGTGCAATCTTCGAGTCGGGAAACGCCGTCTTCCATCGCAACTGGCCCTATGTGTGGGGAACGAGCCACCAGAAAGGCAGTGCCGTCATCGACAAGGTCGGCGTGATGCCGCTTCCCGTCGGCAAGGAGGGCCAAAAGTCGAGCGGCTGCCTCGGCCCGATGTATTACGGCGTTTCCAAGTTCAGCGCCAAGCCTGAGATTGCAGCCGATTTCGTCAACTTCATCACCGCTTCGGAAATGCAGAAGATGCGAGCGATCGAGGCGGCCTACAACCCGTCGATCCAGGCCCTTTACAGCGATGCGGACGTCCTTGCCAAATTGCCCTTCCTCAAGGACAACCAGCAGGCTTTCGCAGATAGTGCAAGCAGACCCTCAGGCTATACCGGCACGAGCTACAACCGCGTTTCGCAAGCCTTTTATCGTTCGGTCCACGACATGCTTTCGGGCGGCGGCGATATCAAGGGCGGGCTGAGCGCCCTTGCAGCACGCCTTGAGAAGCTGAAGGAGAGCCGTTGAGGCTTTTCTGACAAGCCGGCGCGAGCAGGACCCCTTGCCTGCTCGCGCAGCCGGCTTGCTTGCCGCGCAACCGGCCACTGAAGTGGCCGTTGCTTTTCAGCATCATCAAGTTCGGGTGTAAGATGGCATCGGTTTCACTGGACTCCGTTTCAAAAAGCTATGGCACGCATTCCGTGATCGAGGATGTCGATCTCGGGATCAGGGACGGCGAGTTCATCGTCTTCGTCGGCCCGTCGGGATGCGGCAAGTCTACGTTGCTGCGTATCGTCGCCGGCCTGGTGTCTCCGACAAAGGGCGCCGTCAGCATCGGCGGCGACGATGTTACCGACGTTCCCGCCTCCAAGAGGGGCGTTGCCTTTGTCTTCCAATCCTATGCGCTCTATCCGCACATGAGCGTTGCCCGCAATATCGGCTTTGCACTTGAAACGCTCGGTCTTGCGCGGACCGCCATCAGCGACAAGGTGCTTGCCGTTGCAAGAATGCTCAAGGTCGATCATCTGCTGGATCGCCGTCCGAGAGAGCTGTCCGGCGGCCAGCGCCAGCGTGTTGCGATCGGCCGGGCGCTGGTCCGTCAGCCTGAGATCTTTCTTTTCGACGAGCCGCTTTCGAACCTCGATTCGGATCTGCGCATGGAGATGCGCATGGAGATCGCCAAGCTCCACGACGAACTCAAGACGACGATGATCTATGTGACGCACGATCAGTCGGAAGCCATGACGCTCGCCGACAGGATCGTTGTCCTCAATCACGGCCGCATCGAGCAGGTGGGCACGCCGCAAACCCTTTACCACGCGCCAGACAACCGCTTCGTGGCAAGCTTCATCGGAAGCCCGCGGATGAATTTCTTGTCCGTTTCCATGCAAGATGCCGCCGGGGGCAAGGTGATCGCAGGCCCCGGTGGACTTTCTGTTGACGCCGGATTTCTCAGTTCCGATGCAGCGGCAGCGACCATCGGCGTCAGGCCGGAAGCCCTGACCATCGCAGCCGACGGCGCCGGGCGCATATCCGGCGTCCTGGAGCGCGTCGAGGATCTCGGGCATGAGCATTTTGCCTATTGCCGCATTACAGAAGAGGTCGTGTGGGTGATCCGTGTGACTGTTCCGCCTGCCAGGGAAACGATCGGCCGGCGGATCGGGTTGAGGTTTGCTGACGAGGCGGTTTTCGTCTTCGACGCGACGGACCGGCGGATCCCGCACGTAAGAGCGGCTGCCACTCCCGCAAGGGCAGCAGAGCAATGAGTGCGCGTCTGGCACGCCGCGACCACGTAGCCGCGTGGCTTTTTCTCGTCCCCGTCATCATCGTGATGCTGCTCGTGGCAGTATGGCCGCTGGCGCGGACCTTCTTCTTTGCCTTCACCGATGCCTATCTTGATGATCCTTCGACCTATTCCATGGTCGGGATCGACAATTTCCTCGACGTCATCAACGACAGAAGCTGGTGGGTGGCCGTCAGGAACACGATCGTCTTCACGGTCATTTCGGTTGCGATCGAAACCGTTCTCGGCCTTGCGATTGCGCTCTTGATCAACGAGGCCATCCCTGGACGGGGGATGGTGCGTGCCGCCATCCTCGTCCCTTGGGCGATCCCTGTCGTCGTTTCCGCGAAAATCTGGGAATGGATGCTGAACGACCAGTTCGGGGTGCTCAACAAGATCCTGATCGGACTGGGCTTTATCGATCACGGAATTGCCTGGACGGCGAGCAGCTCGCTGATCATGGGCGTCATCATTTTTGCCGACGTGTGGATGACGACGCCTTTCATGGTCCTGCTGATCCTCGCCGGACTGCAGCTTATTTCGCCGGAGATATTCGAAGCTGCAGAGGTAGACGGCGTTCCGGCATGGAAGCGCTTCTGGTCGATCACCTTGCCGATGCTCCGGCCGGCGATCGGCGTGGCCGTGCTCTTTCGCGTGCTCGATGCGCTTCGGATGTTCGACCTTGCCTATGTCATGGCTGCCAGCAATGAGAACGTCATGACCGTGTCGATCTACGCGCGTGACAGGCTCATCAGCTTCCAGGAGCTGGGTGTCGGCTCGGCCGCATCGACATGGGTGTTCCTCTTGGTGGCGCTCGCCGCCATCATCATCATCGGCGCGCTGCGTCTTGATCGGGCAAGCGGGGAGCTGACGAAATGACGGATATTGCACTCTACAGAACGGTTCGCAAACCTGCCACCTATTACCGGGTGCGGCGACGCATCGTGAGGCTGCTTCAGTCCGCAGCGCTCCTGCTCGTTTTGCTCTACACGCTTTTCCCCTACTATTGGGCTTTCGTGTCTTCGACGAAACAGGGCGCAGCCCTCTACCGGGCTGCGCTCGTTCCTGCACTCGATTTCACCTACTACCGGCAGCTGATCGACAATCCGGTCTTCATGGGTTCGCTGCTTAATTCCGCCTATGTCGCGGTGGCGACGACGTTCCTGTCGCTCTTCATCGGCCTCAGTGCCGCTTATGCTCTCGGGCGGATCGATTTTCCACAGCGCCGTGCATTGCTGATGATCATCCTGATGATCTCGATCTTTCCGCAGGTCGTCGTTCTCTCCGGCATGTTCGAGCTGATCAACTGGATGGGCTTGTTCAACCGTCCAAGCGCGCTGGTGCTGACCTATCTTCTCTCGACAGTGCCGTTTACGACCTGGGTTCTCACGACCTTCATCCGCGAATTTCCACGTGAGCTGGAAGAAGCGGCAATCATCGACGGATGCTCGCATTTTCGCATTCTGATGAAGATCCTGCTGCCGCTGATGGGTCCGTCGCTTGCCAGCACCGGCATTTTGGCCTTTATCCTGGCGTGGAACGAGTTCCTCTTCGCCCTCACTTTCACTTTGACGGACGAGAACCGAACGGTGCCGGTTGCAATCGGCCTCATTGCCGGAAACAGCCGCTACGAATATCCCTTCGGCCAGATCATGGCGGCCTCGGTGACCGTCACCCTCCCCCTCATCTTGGTGGTGCTTTTCTTCCAGCGCCGCATCGTTGCGGGCCTGACGGCAGGCGCGGTCAAGGGATGAACGACAAAGGACATAATCATGGACATGCTGGTAAAACTCTACGAACTTAAACCCGATCACGCGCTGGACAAGCGTTTGGCAGATCAGGACATCCTGATCCGTCGGATGCTTGCACCCGAGCTCAAAGCGCTGACATCGTGGATCGAGCCGCGCTTTGGCGCCGGATGGGCATCGGAGGCGACCGTGGCGGCAATGCGCCAGCCGCCGTCGTGCTTTGTTGCGGTCAGGGGCGGCGAGCTCATCGGCTTTGCTTGCCACGAGGCGACGGCCAAAGGTTTCTTCGGGCCGACAGGCGTGGATGTTTCTGCCCGCGGCCATGGCGTCGGTCAGGCCTTGCTGATTGCCACCCTGCTCGACATGCACGCCCAGGGCTACGCCTATGGCGTCATTGGCGGCGCCGGCCCGATGGAGTTTTATCGCCGCAGCGTGGGCGCGATCCCGATCGAAGGTTCTGTTCCGGGAATTTATCGCGACATGCTTCCGATAGCCAAGCCAAGCGAAGTCTCCGAATCTGAAAAAACGCCAACCGAAATGCAGCGATGATATCGCGGTCCGCTTTCGGCCCATGAAAATTAATTTCATGATTTCGGAAGAAGCCGCGTTAATGGTTGACGACTTGTAATTTTTGCCCCAACCTGAAGAAAATAAATTACGAAATGGGAACGACTTAAGCATGAAAGTGGGAATCGTAGGGCTGGGATTTCGGCTCGGTTATCTTGGCTATGTTTTCAAGGCTATCGACAGCAGCTTCGAAATCGCAGGCTATGTTGATCCGGAGCCTGCCGGTCTCCCCGGCTTGACGGAAAAGGGTATTTCGGTCGGCAAGGCCTACGCCTCGCCTCAGGAGCTTCTTGCCGGCGAAAAGCTCGATCTGCTGATGATCGGTTCGCCCAACCACATGCATCTGGAACACATCAGGTTGGGCCTTGAGGCCGGCTTGAAAGTGTTTTGCGAAAAGCCGATCGTCACCACGATCGCCGAAAGCATCGAGCTCGCCAGGCTCATGGCAAAGTTCGGCCACGAACGGTTGATGGTGGGCCTGGTGCTGCGGTACTCGCCGCTCTACAAGGACCTTCGCGCCATCCAGGCGGCCGGCAAGCTCGGCCAGATCGTTTCGATCGAGGCATCCGAACATATCGAACCCTATCACGGCGCGTTCTTCATGCGCGACTGGAGGCGTTACGAGCGGTATTCCGGCAGCTTCATGCTGGAAAAATGCTGCCATGACCTCGACCTCTACAACGGTGTGGTCGGCGCAAGAGCCGAACGCGTGGCAAGCTTCGGCGGACGGAAGAGCTTCATTCCGGCAAATGATCCGGCGCGTGAAGGGATCAACGACCTCGAACTCTTTCACCGCAAACCCAGCGGCTGGATGGGATCGGACAGGGTCTTCGACAGCGATGCCGACATCATCGACTACCAGGTGGCGATCGTCGAATATGCAAATGGCGTCGGCATGAATTTCCACACCAACCTCAACGTTCCGGACCAGTTCCGCCGCTTTGCCATCATGGGTTCGCGCGGGATGGCGGAAGGCGACTTCGTGCGCGGCTATCTCGACGTGCACGAGCAGCTGACCGGCAAGAAGATCGTTGAGACCAAGTACGCCGCGACCGAACTTTCCCAGCATTACGGCGCAGACGAACAGATGGCAGCCGACCTGCTCGACAGCGTCCGCAGCGGCACCGAACTCCCCGTCTCGACGTTGAATGCGCTCGAGGCAGGCATCCTTGCATTGGCGATGGACGAAGCACGGATGAAGAGGACAGTCGTCGATCTGCGTCCTGTGTGGGATCGCTTCGACGAGGCGCTCCACGCCAGAGCGGCTTGAGGGGGGTGGCAGGATGAGTGTTCAAAAAAGCACCGTCATCTTCGCCTGGATCCTTCTCCTTCCAGCTGTCCTTTACGTCATGGCGATCGTCGCCTATCCGCTCGTCGATACGTTCATTCTTTCTTTCACCGACGCATCGCTCAGGAAGACGACGAACTGGGTCGGCTGGGTCAACTACGAGAAGATCTTCAACGCCACATTTGCGGAAGTCATCCTGCGCACCTTCATATGGACGTTCTTTTCGGTCTCGATCAAGATGATCATCGGTACCTTCGGCGCGACCATGCTCAACGCTGCCGTGCCCGGGCGTTCGCTGTTCCGCCTGCTCACCATGCCGCCATGGATCGTGCCGATGGCGATCGGCATCTTCATGTGGGGGTGGATGTACAACGGACAGTTCGGGATGATCTCCGGCCTTCTGCAGCGTTTCGGCCTGACCGACGGACCGGTGGCATTTTTGGCTTACGGCAGCACTGCCTTCTGGGCAACGATCATCACCGACGTCTGGATCGGCGTTCCTCTGGTCACCATCTATTTTCTGGCCGCGATCCAGTCCATTCCGAAGGACCTCTACGAGGCGGCCTGGACCGATGGCGCCGGCCGATTTTATCGTTTCCGCCGCATCACGCTGCCGCTGATGGTCCCGGCGATCATTACGATGTCGATGCTGTCTTTGATCGCCACGTTCAATTCCTTCGATATCATCTGGATTCTGACCCAGGGCGGTCCGAGCGGTCAAACGACGACAATGATCATCGATACCTATCAGACGGCCATCGGCTCCAAGAAATACGGTGAAGGCGCTGCACGTGCGGTGCTGATCTGCATCTTCCTGTCGCTCTTCTGCTTTGCCTATTTCCGTGTCACCCGCCGTCTCAACCCGGAGAAGCGCGCATGAGCAGCCCCGCTATGATCGATCGCTACCGCTGGTGGGAAATCGTGCTGATCTATTGCGGCATTGCGCTGTTCCTGGCCTTCGTTCTTTCGCCCTTCGTCGAAGGCTTTCTGGTTTCGCTGAAACCGTTGAGCCAGCTTTTTTCCTCGCCTTACCGGTTCTGGCCGGAGAACGGCTCCTTCGAGGCCTACCGAACGATGTGGGTCAGCGTTCCAGGTTTCGGGCGCTATATTTTCAATTCGTTCTTCATATCGATCATCGTCACGATAGTCGTCCTGTGTCTCGTCATCCCGGCGTCCTATGCCTTTGCGCGGTTCGAGTTCAGGGGCATGGGCATCCTTCTCGGCGCCTTCCTGACGGTCAACATGTTCTCCGGCGCCGTACTCTTGATCCCTCTCTTCCGGCTGATGCGCAGCATGGGCGTCCTCAATACCTATCTCGCCATGATCGTGCCGGGCGTGGCCTTCCTCATCCCATCGGCGATCTGGCTTCTCAGGACCTATATGATCCGCATTCCCCAGGAATTGAACGAAGCCGCGTATATGGATGGCGCCAGCCATTTCTACACGCTTCGCCGCGTGATCCTGCCGATCGCCATGCCCGGCATCATCGTGGTCGCGATCACCACTTTCATCGGCGCCTATGCGCAGCAATTCATCTTCGCGCTGACCTTCAACTCGAAGACCGAATACATGCCTTTGCCGGTGGGGCTCTTTGCTTATTTCGGTAAGCAGGAGGTCATCTGGAACGAACTGATGGCGGCTTCCTTCGTCGGCATCCTGCCGGCGATGGTCGTCATCTTCTTCCTGCAACGCTATCTCGTCGGCGGGCTGACCGCCGGTGCGGTGAAACAATAAGATCAAGAAAACGAGTGAACAGCTAACACAAGAATGGGAGTCACAACGTGAGTATTACCATCAGAACAGGCCTCATGGCACTCGCCCTGCTCGGTTCGACGGCGTTGACCGCTGTCACGGCCCAAGCCGCCGACCAGGAGATCAGCTGGATTTATTGCGGCGACAAGCTCGATGATATCCACGCGAAGTACATCAAGCAGTGGGAAGAAAAGAACACCGGCTGGAAGATCGCGCCGGAAGTCGTTGGCTGGGCCCAGTGCCAGGACAAGGCAACGACGCTTGCTGCAGCTGGCACGCCAGTCGCAATGGCCTATGTCGGTTCACGTACGCTCAAGGAGTTTGCCCAGAACGATCTGATCGTCGAGGTCCCGATGACGGACGAAGAAAAGAAGGCCTACTATCCGCACATCGTCGACACCGTCACCTTCGACGGCACGCAATGGGGCGTTCCGATCGCTTTCTCGACAAAGGCGCTTTACTGGAACAAGGATCTCTTCAAGCAGGCCGGCCTTGATCCCGAGAAGCCGCCGAAGACCTGGGACGAGGAAATCGAATATGCCAAGATCATCAAGGAGAAAACCGGAATCCCCGGCTTCGGCCTTTCGGCCAAGACCTTCGACAACACAATGCATCAGTTCATGCACTGGGTTTACACCAACAACGGTACGGTGACGGACGCGGAAGGCAAAATTACCCTCGACAGCCCCGAAGTGCTGAAAGCGCTGGAGGCCTATAAGAGCATCGTGCCCTATTCCGAAGAGGGCCCGACGGCCTACGAGCAGAACGAAGTGCGCGCCATCTTCCTCGATGGCAAGGTCGCGATGATCCAGGCAGGTTCCGGTGCTGCCTATCGCCTGAAGGATACCAAGATCGACTGGGGCATCACGACCCTGCCGCTTGGACCGCAGGCCAAGGGACCAGGCACTCTGCTCATCACCGACAGTCTTGCGATCTTCAAGGGTTCGGGCGTCGAGGACAAGGCTATCGAATTCGCCAAGTTCATCACCTCTCCCGGTCCCCAGGAGGAATATGAGCTCAACGGCGAATCCGGTCTGACGCCGCTTCGTCCGTCGCCGAACATCGACAAGCTGGTGACTGAAAAGCCTTACTGGAAGCCGTTGATCGACGGCATCAGCTACGGTGGTCCAGAACCCCTTTTCACCGACTACAAGGGCTTCCAGAATTCGATGATTGCGATGGTGCAGTCCGTCGTGACCGGTCAGGCTCAACCGGCCGATGCACTCAAGAAGGCTGCCGGCGAAATCGAGGCGTTCAAGTAGCCTTCGTGGGGATCGCGGGGAGCAACAACCCGCGATCCTTCCTGATTGTGCAAGTGCTGCTACAGCAGCGACCGGAGACAGGTTTTGGGACAGCTTTTTCTCAATAATGTGCAGAAATTCTACGGCGACTACGAAGTTCTGAAGGGCGTGCAGCTCGATGTGAAGAACGGCGAGTTCGTTGTCTTCGTCGGTCCCTCAGGCTGCGGCAAATCCACCCTCCTGCGCATGATCGCCGGCCTCGATGCGACAACTGCCGGCGATATCGTCATCGACGGAATCCGGGTCAACGACCTGCCGCCGGTCAAGCGTGGCATTGCCATGGTGTTCCAGTCCTACGCGCTTTATCCGCACATGACCGTTTTCGAGAACATCGCCTTTCCGCTTCGCGTCGAGAAGATGGAGGAGTCAAAACTCAAGGCAAAGGTCGAGAATGCGGCACGCATTCTCCACCTCGACCAGCGCTTGCAGCAGAAGCCCGGAATGCTGTCCGGCGGCCAGCGCCAGCGTGTCGCAATCGGCCGCGCCATCGTTCGCGAGCCGAAGATATTCCTCTTCGACGAACCACTGTCGAACCTCGATGCCGCACTGCGGGCCGACATGCGCATCGAGCTTGCAAAACTGCATCGCCAGTTGAAGGCCACCATGATTTATGTGACGCACGACCAGGTGGAAGCCATGACCATGGCCGACCGCATCGTCGTGCTGGATGCCGGCGATATCTCGCAGACCGGTGCGCCATTGGAGCTTTATCACAAGCCGGCCAACCTCTTTGTTGCCGGTTTCATCGGCAATCCCAAAATGAACTTCCTGCCGGTTACCTGCAAAAGCGTCAGCGAGGCCGGCGTGGAAGTGGACCATGGCGGGCAGACCGCTACTTTGCCGGTTGCTCCGCGCGAAGGCATGATCGGCAAGACGCTTACGCTCGGCATCCGGCCGGAGCATGTGCAGCTTGGTTCCGGCGACATCTCGCTGACCGTTACGCCGACGGTCATCGAACGGCTTGGCGCCCATACGGTCGCCTATGCAGCGCTTAACGGCGAGGGCGAGAACTTCTGCGCGATGCTTCCCGGCAGTGTCGGGATTCGTCCCGATAGGCCTGTGGTCACGGGGATCAACGCCACCGATTGCCACCTCTTCGACGAGGCCGGCTTTTCCTTCGAGCGCCGCGTGGAACTCACGGAAATTGACATGGCCGTGCTTGATCCGACGGCAGCCTAGACCAGGCGACCCTATATGGAAGAAGTCGATTATTCCGCAAGACGGCGATCATCGGATGCGCTTCGACTGACCCATGAGCCGCTCGGTGAGTGCGAACCGACCCTGCAATTTGCGCGCAAGTCGATTAGGCGGCGCGACGCCGACCAGGCCAATTTTCTCCTTGTCTGTGAGCCCAGGTTGCGGCAGCCCATGAGGAAGTAGCGGTTCGGCCACAATCCGAAGAAAGCGGCAACTCGTCCCCACGGTTGCCGCCCTTGCGATTCCAGCTTGGCGAAGGATCGAAGCTGCCCTGTAACTATTTCGCCGGTGGAGGTTGCCAATCTTTTTCTGGTTTCACTTCGACCGTGTCGTGGGCCTCCTGCCAGCTGCTGATGCCGCCAGGGAACCAATAAACGCCGGTAAAGCCCTTCATCACCAGCCGTTTGCCAGCGTTCCAACTACCCCAGCACTCGGGACGGCAGAAGGTAACGATGGGCTTTGAACTGTCCCCTTGTGTCAGTTCATTTACGCGACGAAAAAAAGCTTCCTCTTTCGTTGCCTCAAAAGCCGCTGCTCCGGCACCCGGCATCCACACCGCGCCCGGTATGGAGCGATGTGTCGGCAGCCAAAGTCGATCCTTGGGAAAGTCCTCCGGCTTCTGATCGGCGGGGCCAACGTCAAGAAGCACCGGATCTTTTGGCATGAGCGCCTCAAGTCCTGCCAGATCAATGACGGTGGCACCTGTCAGCGTCGTCGGCGTCTGCCCGCGCATCGGGCCAGTCCACAAGCCGCTCGGCTCCGGCACTTCGGCCCAGGACCATTGCGTGCTGGCGGCGGTTACAAACGACGCAATCGCCAGTGAGGAGGCAACCCTCAGCAATGTTACAATCAGTCCCGACATGCCCGCACCCCTCAATTCGTGGCCGGCGGCACCTTGAAACTCTGTTCCCAACGCGCACCCTTGGTATCGGAAGCGACCACCTTGATCGGCCCATTGCCCTGCGGAACAAAATTGAAGCCGATGACGGGATTTGTAGACAGGGAAATATCGCCCACAATGTCCAGCACGGTCTGGTCGCCGTAGGAGACGGTCATCTTCTCGAGGTAACGCGCCGGCGTGTAAAGCCGAGTAAGCTGGTTCATCTGCATTCCGCTGAAGTTCGGGTGACGGATCATTAGCGTTGCCTCTGCAGGTTTTCCCTGCTGGATGCTCTCGGCGAATTTGATCCTCATTTCCCCCATACCCTTCATCGCTTCCGCGTCGCTGGGGCCGGAAGGCGCAGAGCAGCCGCCCGATGCCTTCACAAAGGCGGCAGTCGAAAACAGCTTCCCGTCCTTCGTCTCGGCAACGGCGTGAACGTTCGTATAGGTGTCGACCCGCACACGCAGCTGCAAGGTTCCAGAGTCCGCGGCCGGCCCGAAGGTGACATGAGCGGCCAGCGGCGCAGGATTGTCATCGATGACAAGATAAACCGATTTGATCTTGTCCTTCTGGGGCATTGTCAAAGTGATCGGCACGAGCGCAGCATCCTGCGCGCGCTTCGGCGCATCAATCTTGATCAATGAATCGGTCGGGACGACTTCGCGGTCGTCGAAGAGGTAATCGGCAATCAGTTGCCAGCGCTGCTCCCGCTGGGCATCCGCCTGGGAGGGTTCTGCTGCAGGAACCGACCCGGCGCAGATCGCCGTGAGCAGAGCCGCCGCAAAGATCGGTCGCACTATCTCCATCATGGGTCTCCTCCTTCTTTCACCCCTCTACATTACTCCCATTCAAGCTCCTTGTAAGCTTGAATGACGTTTCGGCTGTTATAGTCCTCAAACAGCGCCCAGCCTTCGCCTTCTCCCGCCGCGACCACTCGACTGGCCTTTTCTATCCCAAGGCCCTGCGCTATCGCCTTGCGCGTTTCATCGCGCAGAACCGTAAGATAGCGCACCTGTTTTGCCATGGCCGGTCGAAAATCGACCATTGCCGGTCCATGACCCGGAACTGCGCGAGAAGCACCAATGCCGTCGAGCCGCTTGGCTTCATTCAACCATCCGGGCAGGCTACCATCCAGCGAGGGAACGCGACCGACGAAGAGCAGGTCGGCAGGAAACAGGGTTCCCGTGGATGTATCGAACATCGACAGGTCGCAATCGGTGTGGGCGGTATCATGCGCAGTAATGCGGACAATGCGGTCGCCGAGATCAACTTCGGCCACATCTTCAATCTCGCGGGTGGGATAAACAATGGCGCCTACGCTCCTGGATCCGAGAATGTCGACGAGACGCTCGTGATAAAAACTTCCCCGCGCATCGAGAGCACGGCTCAGAGCGTGATGGCCGATAAATTCCGGCTGTTCTTCCGCAAAGGCCGCAGCGCCAAAGCAATGATCGGGATGGACGTGGGACATCACGACATACCGGATCGGCTTGTCGGTGCATTTCCTGATTTGCGAGCGAAGCCATTGCCCGTCTGCCAGACTGCCTCCCGGATCGATCACGAGCACGCCGTCGCGTCCGATGATGAAGCCTATGTTTGCAATGCCTCCGTTGTTTTCCCGAGTGGCTTCCTCGTGCGGCGCCTCGCGAATGAAGAGGCCGTTCCCGACGTCCTTCAACGAAAAGCATTCGCTAGCAGATCCACGTGCCGGCAGACAGCACATGCAAAGACCAAGCGCCAAGGCTTCACGTCGCGTGAAGCGAGCGCTACCGGCGGATGGTCCGGCATATTCGACCCGGGTGAGCTCATCTGTTGACATGCTTAAGAGTAGCACGTTCCGCCGGGCTTCGGTCGAGCTGAGAGTGTTGCTGACTGCCGCAGCCATTGTGGACGATATCGGTCCGATCGCGATCGTCGCTGTCTTCCATCTCGGGCGAACTGGATTCACGACTTGAGGCGGATCATCGCATGGCTCGGACTTTCGCCCGAATTTTCTGGGCGAGAGCAGAAACGCACGCAAATCAATTGATGCGAAGACCCTTGACGCGGTTCTTCATGGATCACATTCGCCCGGCTCATGCAAAGACCGGAGGCAATATATCGGTCGCGGTTGTTCCGGTGGCGATGTGGCGGAAATATTCTCCGCCACATCCATTGTCCGCTCATCCACTTGGCAACACAGCGCATTACGCTGTTCGAGCAAGAAGATTACTCCGCAGCCATGGCCGTTGGCTGCTCCGGTTCTTCCTCCTGGGCATTCTTGTGCGTCTGATGCTCGGTCGGCTTTATCCGGAACCAGGTGGCATAGAGAGCGGGAAGGAAGAGCAGGATCATCACGGTGCCGACCGCCGTGCCACCGATCAGGGTATATGCCATGGATCCCCAAAACACCGAGTGTGTAAGCGGAATGAAGGCAAGGACGGCGGCAAGCGCGGTCAGGATTACCGGACGTGTGCGCTGTACGGTCGCCTCGATGACGGCGTGATAGTCGTCGAGACCGGCTGCCTGGTTCTCCTTGATCTGCTCAGTCAAGATCAGGGTATTGCGCATCAGAATTCCAGCCAGTCCTATCAAGCCGAGAATGGCATTGAAGCCGAATGGCTGGTTGAAGAGGAGCAGAACCGGAACCACGCCGGCCAGGCCAAGCGGGCCGGTCAGCATCACCATGGTCATCGTAGACAGGCTACGAACCTGCAGGATGACAACGATCAGCATGGCGGCAATCATCGCCGGGAAGATTTGAACGAGAGCGACGTTCGCCTTCAGTGATTCCTCGATGTTTCCGCCCATTTCGATACGATAGCCCACCGGTAGCGAGGCAATCAGCGGCTGAAGCGCCTTCAGCACCTGCTGCGAGACCTCCGGGGGCTGTGTCGCCTCGTTGATGTCCGAACGGATGGTGATAACGGGCGTTCGATCGCGACGCTTCAGTATCGGCTCTTCAAAGCGGATTTCGGAGTGGCCTATCTGATCGAGCGGAACCTGTCGGCCATCCCGGCTCATCAGCGAAAAGTCTGCCAATGCCGATGGATCGAGGCGGTTGTCGCCAGCACTGCGGGCGACGACAGGCACGTTGCGGATGTTCTCGCGAACCTGCGTGATCGGAATTCCGGTCAGCAGCAATTGCATCTGCTGGGCTGCCTCCGTCGGCGAAAGACCGATCAGGTTAAGCCGATCCTGGTCAGGCACAAAACGCAGCACAGGCGTGCGATTGCCCCAGTCGCGGTTTGCCTGGCGAACGTCCGGTACGCTTTTCATGATGTCGAGAGCTTGTTCGGAGATCTTGTAGAGTTGTTCCCGATCAGGTCCCATGATCCGGAACTCGACCGGAAACGGCGTGTAAGGACCGAATACGAGCTGCGTGACGCGAACGTAGGCTTCAGGGGCGAGGCCATCTGAGATTGCCGCGCGGAGCCGAAGCTTCAAGGCCTCACGCGCCTGAGAATCGGGGGTAAGCACCACTATCTTTGCGAAAGCGGGGTTCGGCAATTCCGGTGCCATGGCAAAAAAGAACCGAGGAGCGCCCTGCCCGACATAGCTGGTGACAATGTTTGCTTCCGGTTGTTCCTGGAGCCAATTTTCGAGCTTCTTGACCGCGGCAGTCGTCGTCCCAATGCTGGTGCCTTCAGGCATGCGGACTTCAACGAGCACTTCGGGCCGATCCGATGTCGGAAAGAATTGCTGCTTCACTCCTCCCATACCGACAACAGAAAGAGCCATGGCTATGGCGACGACAGCGCATGTCATGAACTTGTGATGCACGGCAAATCTGATGACGGCCCTGAGACGCCGGTAATTGGGCGTATCGTAGATGGCGTGATGGCCGCCCTCGACAGGCTTGATCGCCGGCAGCATCTTGACGCCGAGGTAAGGGGTGAAGATTACCGCAACAATCCACGAGACGATCAGCGCAAAGCCCACGACCCAGAAGATATTGCCAGCGTACTCGCCGGCGGTTGATCTGGCAAAGCCCACTGGCATCAGCCCGATGATCGTCACGAGTGTGCCGGAAAGCATGGGCGCTGCCGTATGGCTCCAGGCATAGGCGGCCGCCTTGATGCGATCCATGCCCTCTTCCATCTTCACCACCATCACTTCGATGGCGATGATGGCGTCGTCAACGAGAAGACCCAGCGCCAGGATCAATGCGCCGAGGGTGATCCGGTCAAAAAACCTCCCGGTTTCCAGCATGATGAGGAAGACGACGGCAAGAGTGAGCGGAACGGCCAGAGCCACGACGATCCCGACGCGCCAACCGAGGCTGACGAGGCTCACCAGCAACACCACCGCGAGCGCCATGGCGAACTTCATCATGAACTCGCCGACCGCAGCGTCGATGTTGACGGCCTGGTCGCTGACCTTTGCAAGCGTCATGCCGAGCGCAAGATTCTGGGCGATCTCGCCAGATCTCTTCTCGAGCGCCTTGCCGAGCTCCAGCCCGTTCCAGCCCTGCTGCATCACCGCACCGAGCATAATGGCGGGCTCGCCCTCATGGCGGATGATGTAGGTGGCTGGATCTTGGTAACCGCGCCGCACATCGGCAACGTCGGAGAGCTTCAACGTGCGTCCACCAGCAACGATCGGCGTGTCGGCGATCGCCTGGATGCTGTCATAGGCACCGTCGAAGCGGATGAATACCTGAGGTCCGCGCGTATCGATCGAGCCTGCTGGCGTCACGGTGTTCTGTCGTTGCAGGGCCGCGGCAATGTCCTGCGCCGATACGCCGAGTGTGGCCAGCTTGGCATAGGAGAACTCGACGAAGATCTGCTCTGGAAGCTCGCCCAGGATATTGATCTTCTTGACGCCTGGCACGTGCAGAAGATCCTGGCGGATCAACTCGGCCTGCCGCACAAGCTCGCGCATCGGCATGCCCTTGGCTTTCAGAGCGTAGAGAGCGAAGCTGACGTCGGAATACTCGTCGTTGACAAAGGGGCCGATGACGCCCTGGGGCAGATTCCGGGCCTCGTCTCCAAGCTTCTTTCGGGCCTGATAGAACTCTTCCTCTACTCCGTTGGGGGGCGTACTATCCTTCAAGGTGACGGTCAAAAAGGCGTATCCGGGCCGGGTTGTCGTCTCGACGCGATCATACCAGGTGAGTTCCTGAATGCGTTTCTCGAGCGGCTCAGCGACGAGATCCTGCATTTCGCGCGCTGTCGCGCCTGGCCATGCGGCTGTCACCGTCAGGGTCTTGATGGTGAATGAAGGATCTTCCGCGCGCCCCAGCTTGACGAATGCATAGGCGCCGGCAGCAGCCAGCAGGATGATGAAGAACAGAGTGACGGCTCGCTCGCGGACTGCGAGCGCGGATAAGTTAAAGTTCATTGTTCTGCCGCCTCTGATTGTGCCACTTTGGTTCGCACGCTCGCTCCGTCCTGCAGCAAATGGGCTCCAAGAGCCACGACCGAATCGCCGGCCTTCAGGCTGGAAACCACCGCGATTTCCTCGCCCACTCGTTCTATCTTCACTTGCCTGAAGTGGACGGTCGAAGATTTCTCGTCGAAGATCCAGACCCCGGTTCGACTGCCGTCATCGAGGACAGCGCCTACAGGCACCGCTGCATGCGTTTGCTCACTGCCAGTAGAGATCTTGATCGTAACTGTCGCACCAAGGGGGGCTGACGCTGCCGCGCCATCCAGGACCCAGCGTGCTTCGTAGGTCCGGGTTTTCGGGTCAGCGGCGTCAGAAATCTGCCGAAGCCGCGCCTTGTCTTGCAAGCTTTCGTTTCCGTAAACTTCGGCCCGGGCTACCTCGCCAATCTGTGGCCGAAGGGATTCCGGAAGAAAGACCAGCGCTTCACGGGGCCCAGCTTGAGCGAGCCTGATCACGGTTTGTCCGGCTGCCACGACTTGTCCCGGCTCTCCGAGCGTCTCGACGACAGTTCCATCGGTATCGGCAACCAGCAGAGAATAGGTTGCCTCGTTGTCTGCGACCTTTGCTTCGGCTTCTGCCGCTGCAAGTTGGGCGGTAGCAGTGTCGAGTGCAGCCTTTGCTTGTTCATAACGTTGGGGCGTCGCGGCTAATCCGTTTTTCACCAGAGCCGTGTAACGCCTTTCGTCTGCTTCCGCTTGCACCAAGACAGCCCGAGCTGCGACGACTGCATTGCGTTTTGCTGTGAGTGCGAGGCGCAGATCGGTCTCGTCGATGCGCATCAGGGGTTGGCCGGCCTTGATCTGTTCGCCGACGTCCACATAGCGCTGAATGATCTTGCCAGGCACCCGGAAGCCGAGGTTGCTCTCTACCCGGGCCGCGATCGTGCCTGTGAAGGTGCGCTCGGCCGAACCTGGCCTCTCCGCTTCCGCCAGCCTGACGAGCGGCGGCGCCACGCGAGGATCTAAGGCCTCCGTTTCACCTCCCGATGTTTCGGCGACGACGGCAAACGCGGTTGCGGCGGCCGCCGCCAGAGCGGCCAATGATACGAGAACGATCTTGCGGTCCATTTTCATTACCCTTCTTGACGGGCGCAGGAATTGAATTAGATTATGATATAACTCTAAATGCTATATAGATGTCAAACGAAATCTAAAGAGGTCGATATGAGAGTCAGTCGTGCTCAGGCCGAAGCAAATCGCGAAGCGGTGATAAACGCTGCAAGCCGGCTCTTTCGGGAGCGCGGTTTTGACGGCATCGGATTGAAAGACCTGATGAAGGGTGCCGGCCTCACTCAGGGCGGTTTCTACAAGCAGTTTGAGTCCAAAGATGATCTTGTGGCGCAAGCATCGAGGCGTGCAATGGAAAGCGCGACCCGCAGATGGTCATCTGTTGCAGCTTCTAGCTCCGACCCTCTTGAGGCGATTATCGGGTTTTATCTCTCGCAGGGCCATCAGCAAGAAAAGGCCGATGGCTGCCCTTTAGTGGCGCTTGGATCCGACGCGGCGCGTCAGAGCGAGGAGGTGCGGGTTCCGTTCCAGGATGGGATTGAAGCCCATCTTCAGGTCCTCGACGAGCTAATGCCGACGTCGAAGGGATCAAAACCTTACGAAAAAGCCATGGCCGTCCTGTCTCTGATGGTAGGCGCCGTAACGATCTCTCGCATCTTGAACGATAAGGGTTTGTCGCAAGGCTTTCTCGATGCAGCCGCCGATGAGGTTAGGCGTATGGCGGCACCGGGGGGAAAAGCCTGAGATGTCCCGCAGTTTGCTTGCCGGATCCTTCAAGATCCCCGCAGGTCCTTGATGCAAAACCTGGCCGCTCGAGCGGGATCACCGTGTCAATAAGCAGTGACGGCGATCGAACGTCCGTAAGGCTTAGGCACACACACACAAGGATGAATGCTTTGTCTGGAGAACACATGCGTCGGATCGTAATTACAGGAATGGGGACAGTTAACCCCCTTGGCGCCGGTGTGGCAATTTCCTGGGCTCGGCTATTATCTGGCCGTTCGGGCATTCGAAGGCTCCCGGACGATGTGGTGGGAGACCTGCCGGCCAAGCTCGGCGGCGTCGTTCCCTCCCTAGAAGAAGATCCCGAGGCTGGCTTCGATCAAAATGCGGTCCTTGCTCCAAAGGACCAGCGGAAGGTAGATCGGTTCATTCTATTCGCATTGGCGGCGGCAAAAGAGGCGCTTGCTCAGGCGGAATGGAAGCCGATTTCGGAAGTTGACCGGGCCCGCACCGCGACGATCATCGCCTCGGGGATCGGTGGCTTCCCCGCCATAACCGAAGCGGTGCGGACGGTTGATCAGCGTGGTGTCCGCCGACTTTCGCCGTTTACAGTGCCGTCTTTCCTCGTGAACCTCGCAGCAGGGCAGGTCTCGATCCGATACGGCTTTAAAGGTCCGCTCGGTGCGCCGGTCACCGCCTGTGCGGCAGGCGTTCAGGCGATTGGCGATGCGGCGCGTCTTATTCGCGCCAATGAAGCCGATATTGCCGTGTGCGGCGGAACGGAAGCCTGCATGAACATCGTCAGCCTGGGTGGCTTTGCGGCCGCGCGCTCCCTGTCGACCGGCTTCAACGAAACACCTGATCGGGCCTCACGACCCTTCGACATGCTGCGTGACGGCTTCGTGATGGGGGAAGGCGCCGGTATCCTGGTCATCGAGGCCCTAAGTCACGCGCTTGCGCGCGGCGCAAAGCCGCTGGCCGAACTCGTCGGCTACGGAACGACGGCAGACGCTCATCACGTCACCTCCGGTCCCGAGGACGGCAACGGTGCGCGCCGGGCCATGGAAATCGCGATTGCCCAAGCCGGGATTTCGCCGCGTGACATCCACCACCTCAATGCACACGCGACATCCACACCGGTCGGCGATCTGGGGGAAATCGAGGCGATCAAGACGGTGTTCGGTACTCGTTCCAGCATAGCTGTCAGTGGAACGAAGTCGGCGACCGGGCATCTGCTTGGAGCTGCCGGCGGGCTTGAGGCCATCTTTACGATCATGGCGCTCAGAGATCAGGTGGCGCCACCCACTCTGAACTTGAATGCGCCAGATCCGGCCAGCGACGGTATAGACTTTGTCTCAAACAAGGCTCGGGCCATGAAGATGGACTACGCGATCTCCAACGGCTTTGGCTTCGGAGGAGTCAATGCCAGCGCAGTGTTCCGACACTGGCCGGACAAGCTGGCTGGCACCGGAAATCCGCGTCCGCGTTAAGCGGTCTTCTAATCGTTCCGACAACTTAAGACGTGTCCCGCTCGTTTGGAACGGAGCACGTTGCTTTAGGGCTCAAAGAACTTCGGGCAGCTCTTCAACTATCTTTATGGACGATGCCCAATTTCTGCAGTAGGTTGCATTCGCAAAGGTGAATATGATTTACAATAGATGACCCTCAAGAGCGGGTGAGGTGCAGGCCGTGCATAACAAGCTGCCACCTGAGGGCGAGTATGCACCGCCTCTGTCACGCCCGGCTCCGACTCCGGATGACATTCGTAGTCAGCTCGACCTCATCATCGCCAGCCCCGAATTCCCGCGTGTTGGTCGCAGTGCCGCATTCCTGATCTACGTGACAGAAGAAACGCTTGCTGGCCGTGCAAAACGCATCAAGGGCTATACGATCGCGGTCGATGTCTTCAAACGCAATGAAGGTTTCAAACAGGACGATCCCGTCGTTCGGATAGAAGCTGGGCGTCTGCGGCGTTTGCTGGAGCGCTATTACCTTGTCGCAGGACAGAATGATCCCATAAGGATCGACATTCCCAAGGGTGGATACGCGCCTTCCTTCGTCTGGAATGACAAGGTTGACGACGTCGCTCTGCCCGATGTCACGACACCCTTACCCCGAAGATTGGGCTTCCGGCTGCCTCAACTGATGCCGTTCGGTATCGGGGCTGGCGCAATGTTCGGCGTTGGTATCGTCGCTATGTCCCTGTTCGCTCACCTGCTTCCAGGCCGGTCGAACGCGCTCCTGTCGGCGGGCGGCCCGACACTGGTCGTCGCCCCATTCGCCGATCTTGGCGACGGGCCACAAGCGGAACTTTACTCCGTCGGCCTGACCGAGGAATTGCTGACAGTCCTTCCTCGCTTCAAGGAGGTGCACGTGTTCGGGCGGGAGGCATCCAAATCGCTGTCGCCGGGCGTTCCTGCCTCGCAGGTGCGCCGGGAGCTTGGGGCGCGGTTCCTGCTCGCAGGCGGCGTGCGTGTTTCAGCCAATCGGGTGCGCGTGACAGCACGCCTGGTAGATACCGGGACCGACAGGATTCTCTGGTCCGACACCTATGACGACGACACTCACATCCGCGATCTGTTCAGCATTCAATCCGACGTGGCAAGCAAGGTTGCGACTGCAGTTGCCCAGCCATATGGGATCATGGCCCAGGTGGATGCCGCCAATCCTCCCCCTGGAGATGTTGGAGCCTACACCTGCACGCTGGGCTTCTACGCCTATCGCGCGCAATTGACGGTAGACCAGCATTCGAACGTGCGCAATTGTCTCGAGCGTGCCGTCGAGCGATATCCGTCCTTCTCAACCGCATGGGCGATGCTCTCGATCATTTATCTCGACGAGGAACGATTTCGATTCAACGCAAGATCCGGCACTCCGACGCCGGCCGAGCGCAGCCTAAGCGCCGCTCGGCGCGCGGTTCGACTGGACGCGGGCAACACCCGTGCGCTGCAGTCTCTGATGACCGCGCTGTTCTTCAACCAGAAGGTCGCCGAGGCGTTCAAGGTCGGCGAACAGGCGTTGAAGACCAACCCGAACGACACAGAACTTCTGGGCGACTTCGGCACGCGTGTAGCCCAGAGCGGACAATGGGAACGCGGAGCAGCGTTACTTGATCGTGCGCTTGAGCTCAATCCCGGTGGCGGGGGCTACTATCACGGAATGCGTGCCTTCGCAGCGTATATGCTTCATGACAAGAGAACTGCGCTCATAGAGATCAGTCAGGCGGACCTGCAGAAGTTCCCGCTGTATCATGCAGTTGCGGCGGTTATCTACGCGGACGCGGACATGATGGACGACGCCCGCCGAGAGGCTAGGCGGTTCCACGAAATGCGCCCTGACTTCATTCCGAACATCGTGGCCGAATTGAAATCGCGCAACTTCCAGCCCGCGGATCGGGCAAGATTGATCGCAGACATCAGGAAGGCCGGGCTGCCTGCGGTGGATGAAGTTGAGGCGTCGATGGTGCTTTCGACGAAGGAGCGCCCGGTTTCTCTGCCCTAGGGGCTCATCCCAAAGATGGCCGTTACGGCATAGAACATACCAGAAGTTACGGGCGCTCTGCGCCTTTGGGGGATAGGTTTTCTTGCCGGGGCGGATTGTTGGCTTCGGATGCATTGGGTTTCAATTGAGGGCGTTTCGTGGGAAGCATCGGTTGTGGGGTAGCGTCGGTTCAAAAAAGCTGGCTTCGTTGGTTTGTTGTAGGTGTAGTAGTTGCACTGCTTACCGGATGTGGCGGCCATCCGAAGGGTGTATTGACCCCAGTGGCAAATACATCTCCGCAATCGCCGAAAGTGGACATGCTGATCGCCACGACCCGCACCCGTTCGACCGTGCCAGGTGAAATGTTCAACGGAGAACGTGCGCGGGCTCCCGCGTTTGCCGACATGACGATATCCATTCCGCCGAGCAAAGTGCGCAAGGAGGGACAGGTCGCCTGGCCGAAGAGATTGCCGTCCAATCCCGCTACCGACTTCGCCACCATCAAGGCCGACGACCTCAACGTTGACGAAGCCAAGAAATGGTTGAGCGCAAGCGTCAAAAGGACCCCAGACGGTAGCGTGCTGGTCTTCATTCACGGCTTCAACAACCGCTTCGAAGATGCTGTCTACCGCTTCGCGCAGATCGTGCACGACGCCGGCGTTCAAAGCGCACCCGTCCTGGTGACATGGCCCTCGCGCGGCAGCCTGCTTGCCTACGGTTATGACCGTGAGAGCACAAACTACACACGCAATGCGTTGGAGACGCTTTTTCAATATCTGGCAAACGACGCCGAGGTGAAGGAAGTATCGATCCTTGCTCACTCGATGGGGAACTGGCTGGCACTGGAATCCTTGCGCCAGATGGCCATTCGCAACGGGCGCCTGCCCCAGAAGTTCAAGAACGTGATGCTCGCGGCACCGGACGTCGACGTTGACGTCTTCAGCCAGCAGATCGCCGACATGGGTAAGCAGCACCCGCAGTTCACGCTGTTCGTATCCCGTGACGACAAGGCTCTGGCGTTTTCCCGCCGAGTCTGGGGTGACGTCTCAAGGCTCGGTGCTATCGACCCCGAGCAAGCTCCCTACAAGCAAGAACTGGAAGCCAACAAGATTATGGTCATCGATCTTACCAAGGTAAAATCCGGTGACAGGATGAATCACGGGAAATTCGCTGAATCGCCCCAGATCGTCCAGCTTATCGGCCAGCGCATCTCCGAGGGGCAGACTTTGACCGACAGCAGGGTCGGACTTGGCGACCAGATCCTCGTTGCAACGACCGGGGCTGCGGCTACGGCCGGCAACGTCGCCGGTCTCGTTCTAGCCGCACCCGTTGCTGTCGTCGATCAGAATACACGCGACAATTACGCAACCCATGTCGGAAGCGTGGCAGGTACAGGCCGAACACAGCAGACCGCCGCAGAAAATTGCGATCAAACCCGACCGGCACGGAACTGCAAGCGCTGAATCCGCGGACAGATTATACTGTAAGATACATAGGCACAGGCGGCTTTTACGGCATATTCCCATCGGGACTGCGAGACGGTCGATCAGGGCGATTCAGTCTCAGGCAAACAGAGGGACTCCATGCGGGTTTTATTATTGCAGGCTGCCGTGTTTTGGGCCGGCTTAGGCGTTGCGTCTGCGGTTCAATCGGCCGACATCGCGCCCGGGCTTCCCGAAGCGAAGGTGATCGAGAGCGAAAGCGGATGGACCTATAAGGCCGCGCCCTACTTCTGGGCAGCAGGGCTTTCGGGAGACATTGCGCAATTCGGTTTGCCCGAAGTCCACATCGACTCCAGCTTCGACGATATACTGGAGAACCTCGACTTCGCCTTCATGGCAGCGGGTGAAGCACGCTACGACCGTTTCAGCATCTTTGCCGACGTCATGTACACCAAGCTTGGAGCAGACGCGAACACGAGAAACGGCATCCTGGCCGACAGCGTCGACGTGACCTCGAAAACCTTTGCCGGATTGCTCGGAGCCGGATATTCCGTGCTCGAGAACCCGTCAGGGCATCTCGACATCGTCGCCGGCGTCCGTGTGTGGTCAGTCGACACGACCATCGGATTCAACGGCGGGCTGCTCGGTGGCCGTGAAGCGGACGACGGCGCGACCTGGGTCGACGCCCTCGCTGGTGTCCGCGGCAATTACTTTTTCACACCCGAAATCTACGTGACTGGATGGGGCCTGGTCGGCGGCGGCGGCGCCGATCTCGACTGGGATGTCTCCCTTGCCCTCGGCTACAGGTTCACCGACACGATCTCGGCAGTCGCTGGCTACCGGGCGGTTGGTGTGAACTACAACCATGACGGGTTCGTCTTCGACGTCGTGGAACAGGGGCCGATCATCGGCGTAGCGTTTCGCTTCTAGGACGCCGCTTGCGTGAAAATGTTGTTCAACGGAGACGGCATCGATGTGAAGAAGCTCTCCAATCCGGTTCGCTCTCCAGGTCAACTACGATCACGGTTGCGACCCCGACCATGGCGACAAGGCTACGCTCTTGTCATTCCATTCTGGGCCGAAGCGCCGGAAAACGGCCCCAGTGGTGCGGGCTTGCGGATGGCTCTCATCTTTCTGTTTGCGAAGTAGGTCCAGTCGGAAAGCCGGTCAGGCGCCCGCAAATCCAACAAGGAGATTACTGATGAACCTTCTCAAACCCACCGCCAACCTACTCGCAACGATATCTGTTTTGACGCTTGTCTGCGCGCCGATACTCGACCCCTCGCCCGCGGAGGCGAGGCGGGCAGCAGCCGCGTGCGGACCTAGAGGTTGTGCGGCGGCGGCGTGCGGACCACGCGGCTGTGCCGCCGGGGCACGAACCGCTCCGGTTTATCGTCCTGTTCCACGCCGTGGCGTCGTTGTCATCTCTCCCCATCGCTACTGGAGGCCAGGCGGCGCCATCGCTGCAGGCGCCGCGATAGGCTTCATCGCCGGGGCGACAGCGGCCTCGATAGCGGGCACGCCTCCCAAGCCGGGATATTGCTGGTATTATACGACGCCTGCCAAAACGACTGGCTTCTGGGACGTGTGCCCCTCGTAGAGCGGCCAGGACGAAGCTCGGATGAAGACTTCCGCGAGCGCTATCTTCATGGCTCTTGACCATACAGGCGACTGGGTCCGCGACTCTGCTGAGCCAATGTTGTTGGACGATCCCGGTCACGTGCTGGTGCCCGCGGATGCGCCGATGGTCGCAATGGTTGCGCCGAACGTTGCGCTGTTGCAAGGGGCCCATTGGTATCGAACGTTCAAGATTTCGGGCTGCACGAGGGCGGGTTCATCTGGCGTGGGGCTCCTTTTACTTGCGGTGCTGTGCTCCGTTTGCTGCTCCACCCCGAAATTGGAACGCTCCGCCGGCCTAGCCCTGCGGGCCTGTAGCGGAGGCCAGCCAACAATGGCTGTGGCCGAGAATGAAACTGAAGGAATTGCAATCCAACCTGGGAGAACGACATGAAGCGCATGTTTATTGCCATCACCGCACTCGCTGGCGGCGCCGCCATCGCCCATGCAGAAGATCCGATCGTGGGAAACTGGAAAACTGAGCTTGGAGACACTGCCGCGATCACGTCCTGCGGTGCAGGCTACTGCATCACGCTTAAGTCCGGCAAGCATGTTGGAAAGCAGATTGGTACCTTCAGGGGCAAGGACGGCAGCTATGAAGGCAAGATCACCGATCCCGACGCCAACAAGACATACGACGGTACTCTGACGGTATCAGGCAAGGCACTGAAACTGAAGGGTTGCGTCCTGAAAGTAGTGTGTGAATCGCAGACCTGGCCACCTCTTTGAGATCATCGGGAACCACGCACGACAGGGAGACTGCGAGATGGGCTCCATCTTAGTCGGCGGGATCGTCTTCGCATCCCTGGTCGCCGCCACCTTTGCCGGCATGGCGCTGCGTGCCCGCCTGCCGAACGATCATCTGGATGCCGACTCCAAGGAGGTCATCCGCTTGGCGACGGCTATCGTTGGAACATTGTCAGCGCTCGCGCTCGGCCTTCTCATCGTTTCTGCGAAGAACGTCTACGACAATGCGGACGTGGAACTTCGAAGCTCGGTCGCCCGTGTCATTCTGCTCGACCGCATCCTGGCCCAGTACGGCGACGAGACCTCGGAGGCGCGCGGCCGTTTGCGTGAGCTCATCGAAACAAGGCTGAGAAGCGGTTGGGGCGACAGGAACGAGGACGAGGCGCCTGTCGATCCATATGACGCATCGCAGACTGTCGAGCCGGTACAGGTCGAAATCCGTGCATTGGCGCGGGTGGACGAGGCTCATCGCACACTTCAGTCCCGCGCCTTGGTGGTCAGCGGCGAAATCGCCGAAGCGCATTGGATGATGGTGGAGACCGGTACGGAAGGGCTCCCGACCGCGTTTCTTGTGATCCTCGTGTTCTGGCTGGCGTGGCTGTTCGCGACATTCGGGCTTCAGGCGCCGCCGAATGCAACGGTTGTTTGCATCATCCTTGTATGCGCGGTCTCGGTTGCGGGAGCGGTATTTCTGATCGTGGACATGGCGCATCCGTACATCGGCGCCGTTCATGTCTCCGACGAGCCGCTGAGATCCGCCCTCGCTCATATCGGCAAGCAGTGAAGGCTGTGATCAAGCATGCGGTGTTGACCGCCGACATGGTTGAGGTCACCGCCTCGCAGCCGGGGTCGAGACGACAAAGAATGGGATTTGCAGGAGCAGTTTTGCCGGTACCCGGGGGCCCGCCCTGATTGCACGGAGACTTGCATTCAACGGGCCATGCCCGGTTAACGGCTTGAGACGACCGCCCGCTTCCGCGTAGCCAGAACGCTCGTCTCACCAGCGGGACGAACGCACCTTGCCGACGCAACCGCGCAGAAGCGATCGGTAACACGCTTGCCTTGGTACGCTCTTGCGTCTTGCGCTACTGCAGGGTCCCGTCGCCGCCGCGGTCGGCGGTCTTGAAGTCCGTCATCACCTTGTTTAGGAACTCGTTCTGGCTGGCCTTGCCGTCGCCGTTGGCGTCGATGGCGGCGAATTGCTGGACATTCAGAACTCGGGCAACTTCGTCGGAATTCAGACTTCCGTCCCTGTTCTTGTCCAAGCTCGCGAAGGCCGACGTCATGAAGGCCTGATATTCGGATCGCTCGACTGCTCCGTTCTTGTTGCGGTCGAGCTGATCCATTTGGCCCTGGTTCATGGTCATCGGTTGATTCTGCGCGACGGCCGCAATGGCGGTGAAAAAACCGAATCCTGTCAGTAGGGCTACTCTTTTCATTATCCCCGCCTTTTGCATCAATTGCAGGTCAAGGCATTGCCGCCCGCAGCGCCCAGCGTGGCGCCGCCGCCAACAGCCCAGAGTTGCCCGGTGCCCGAGCCAATGGTGGCGCCGACCAGTCCGCCCACGACCGCGCCGCCGACCGTACCGGCAATGCAGCCGAACTCGCTACTGCGTCCTCCTTGCGACGTCGCAGCAGATTGGCAGCCAGACAAGGCAAGGCAGCCTACGAGAGTAATGCTTATCGTGCACTTGGTCATTTTTTCCTCCAAGTATTTCCGTTCACGTTTAAGACAGACGGCGGAGGCGCCAATGAGTGGCGTCGGACGAAGCCAGGCTTCTGAATATATCCCTCATGTGCGAGAGATTCTTCTGCTACCAGAAGCAACTCACAAACATGCAGCGCGCGCTGAAGCTGCAACGCTGCTGAATACTACCACTGCGCATGGGCTGAGACAACACTTGGCCGCCTGTCTCGACCCCCGATGTCCTGCCGAGGGAGATCGGATTGCTGGTTCAGAGCTCCAAGACCGGGCATAGATAAGGTGCTTTGCGGTTCCACTCCTGCCAGATCGACGCCGCGCCGGTCGGGGCCATGTCGTGAAAGGCGCCTTGCTCTCTCGGGCGGCCCGCGCCGAGCTGGGCGAGCTACGCGCAGTTCCTGGGCGACGACCGCAAAACTCTTGCTCGCCTCCCTCGATCGAGCCGTTTCGACGCCTGCGTTCAGTGCCAGCAGATTGATCTGGAAGGCGGTCTCGTCGATAACGATTTCACTTGAGGCCTCGATCGCCTGCATCTCACAATTGATTGCGGGGGGTTCGGCCACCCCCGATTTTCATTAGTTGAACGCAAAAAGGCTCCGAGTTTCTCGGAATCCTTTGTATCGTTTGTAAATTTGGTTGCGGGGCCGGATTGAACAGAGACTTGTAACTTCAAGCGTCTTACGAACCTCAGCTAGCACTTTCGGGGTTTCCAAGGTCCCTTATCGAGCCGCCACCGGGCTTGCTCGCGCTGTGACGCAATTGGACTGCATTCTGCTCATTCCTGAGTTTGATCACAGAGCTATCTAGGAATAAACTGGCTAAGGAAAGCCCGTGATCATGAAACCAATGAATGAAGAGCACCTCGCGGTCCTGCGCAGGCACATGGTCGAGTTGATTGCAATTCATGTTGAGCTTGCTAGCGAAGAGGTTGGCAGGGCGGCGCTTGACGAGCGGGTGATGGCTGCGATGCAGCGTGTGCCGCGGCATCTCTTCGTGCCAGCCCCGCTTGCCGCGTATGCCTATCAGGACATGCCGCTGCCGATCGGCTTCGATAAGACCATCTCGCAGCCCTTCATCGTCGCTCTCATGACCGATCTCCTCGCTCCCCAGCCGCACGAGACAGTGCTTGAGATCGGCACCGGCCTGGGCTACCAATCCGCAATCCTCGCGGAGCTCGCAGGCCAGGTCTGGAGCGTCGAGATTGTTGAGGAGTTCGCAAGCCGCGCCGAGGCTCTGCTGGGGGGCCTGGGCTTTATTAATGTCGGCATTCGTATCGGAGACGGGTCCCGCGGCTGGCCTGAGCACGCCCCGTTCGACAAGATACTGGTCACGGTGGCGGCCGAGCGGTCGCCGCCGGCATTGCTTGAGCAGCTCAAACCCAATGGACGCCTGGTTATGCCGTTGGGATCTGAAAAAGAGCAGTTCCTGACTGTCATTGACAAAGATGCGGCAGGGCAACTCAAGATAAGCAAACTTATCCCGGTTCAGTTTGGTCTGCTCGAAACGGTTTAACGCGACGTGCGGACATCCGGCGCGACCGCACCTCTCCGATCGTACACAGAAGTCGGAATTCTGCCCGTCTGCACCTAGAAACGCAAAAAGCCCTCAATGGGAGGGCATTTTGGGATCATGTTGTGGAAGTTTGGTCGCGGGGCAGGATTTAATCTTAACTTGCGATCTCCGAGCACCCCTAACCGCTTACTTAAGCTTCTGGTTGCCAAGAACCGCATCGGTCTTTTTGTAGCGCTGCGTAAACATGGTATCCTAATTCTGCACTCCCCATCACTCTGGAAGCGGGATGTGCTCATCCCTGTCGTCGACCGGAAGATCGAAGCGCCCTTCGCCCCAGTTCTGTGCCCGCCATTCAGTCTTGGCTTCCTCGATACGCTCCCTGGATGAGGCGACGAAGTTCCACCAGATGTAGCGTGGGCCGGAAAGTGTCGCCCCGCCTAAGATCATCAGCCGCGCGCCTTTTTCCCCGGCTGCGACCGTGATCCTGTCGCCAGGACGAAACACCATCATCTGGGGTGCTTCGAACTCCCGGCCGGCGATCGAGATCGAGCCTTCGGCAATATAGATGCCCCGGTCCTCATGATTGTCCGGCATCGGCAGGCGAGCGCCTGCTTCAAGCCTAACATCAGCATAAAACGTCTCGGAAAACATGGTCGCGGGAGCGAACTTGCCATAGGCGTTCCCGAGAATGAGCCTCACAGAGACACCATGATCCTCGATTACCGGTAGCGCCTCCCGACCGTGGTGCTCGAACGTCGGTTCCATTTCCTCATGGCTCTCAGGCAAGGCCAACCAGGTCTGGATCCCGAACAAGCTATTCGGGCCCGTTCGAGCCATGGCGGTCGTGCGCTCGGAGTGCGACACACCCCGCCCGGCAACCATCCAGTTCAACTCACCGGGACGGATAATCTGATCGGCTCCGGTACTGTCGCGATGGTGGAAGTCGCCACGATAAAGATAGGTAACCGTGCCAAGCCCGATATGCGGGTGCGGACGAACATCGACGCCCTGCCCTGTCAGCAGTTCTGCCGGCCCAGCCTGGTCGAAGAAGATGAACGGACCAACCATCTGCCGCTTTGGCGCTGGCAGGGCACGTCTGACCTCAAAGCCGCCAAGGTCGCGTGACCGTGGGACGATCAAGGTCTCGATCGCATCGATGCCGACTTCGTCAGGACAGCCTGGTTCGATTGCAGGGTTCCAACTCATGCGCATTCACCTCTTCCGTTGGCGATCTCCTGTCCGCGTGGAGCGCAGGGGACGCTGCATGGTCCCAACTGACTAACGGGTGAGCGTGCCTGCGACTAGTTGCGCGGCGCGGTGAGCTGTGTCGCACAAAGCGGAACGCGCAGTCGATGTTCAACACGCAGATCTTACAAATGCGGATTTCTTTCGAATGCTTCGATGAGGAACTCTGAGAGGATGCGGACTTTTCGCGCCGGCTGCGGGCTGGGCGGCCGCACGACGTACACCCCACCGACCGGTAGCGGAAAACGGGTCATGACCGGAACGAGCGCGCCGGACGCAAGATATTCATGGGTAACGCAATCGGGAAGCCACGCTATACCAAGCCCTGCTGCGGCCGCGCTAGCGAGTTCCGCGCCGTTGTCGGAACTGAAGCGACCCTGCGGCTGCACAGTGACGACCTTGTCGCCATCCATGAAACGCCACGCCTCGGCACCGATCAGGGCTTGATGAGCGGCGATTTCGTCCGGCTTTTCAGGTGAACCATGCATCCTGATATAGTCCGGACTCGCCACCAGCTTGCCGTAGATCTGACCAACGCGCCTTGCGATCAGGTTCGAGTCGCGCAGGGCGCCGACCCGGATTGCGCAATCGAACCCGTCCGCAATCAGATCGACGAACCGGTCGCTATACTCGGCATGGATCTGAAGCTGCGGGTGGTGGCGCGCCATCTCCGCCAAAACGGGCGCAAAATGTAGCGGGCCTGATGTGAGAGGAACGGCCACCCGCAGGCGTCCGCGAAGGTCACCGTCAGGCAATATCGTTTCCCGTGCGATGTCGATCTCGGCGCAGATCCTTGCTGCATAATCGCGAAACGTGCCCCCGGCTTCCGTGAGACCGGCGCCACGGGTCGTTCGTGCAAGAAGCTGGATGCCGAGCGCTTGCTCAAGCCGGATGAGGCGCCGACTGACCATTGACTTGGAGATACCCAAACGGCGTGCTGCGGGAGAAACGCCCCCGGCATCGGCAACTTCGACAAATGTCCGCAATTCCTCGATGTCCATATTGTGTTCCCCCGTTTCGTGGCACGGCCTGGCACCTATGCCTGCCGAGCCCGCCGGACGATCGGCGCAACCTCGTTGCCCAGAAGCTCGATGGATTGCTTCATCGCTGCCGTGTCGAGAGAGGCTGTGCTCATCTGGAAGGTGATGCGCGAAACGCCGCCAAGCGTCTCGCTGGCCTGCAGCATCTTGGCTGCGACCGTCTTCGGGTCACCGATCAGGAATGCGCCCTCCGGACCTGCCATGGCGTCGAACTGCTGGCGCGTCGGCGGCGACCAGCCGCGCTCACGACCGATCTTCGAGGTAAGATGTGCCCAGCCGGGAAAGAATGCGTCATTGGCTGCAGTGTCTGTTTCTCCCACAAAGCCCATCGCGTGGACGCCCACCTTGAGCACATCGGGACTATGTCCCGCGCGGCTGCCGGCTTCGCGATAGAGATCGACAAGCGGACGGAAGCGCTCGAAGCTGCCGCCGATGATTGCGATCATCAGCGGCAGGCCAAGCGCACCGGCGCGGGCGAAGGATTGTGGCGTTCCACCTACCCCGATCCATACTGGGAGCCGTGCTTGATGAGGACGCGGGAAAACACCTTGCCCTTTGAGGGCCGGACGGAAGCGACCTTCCCATGTAATATTGGTCGCCTCGTCAAGTTTGAGAAACAGGTCAAGCTTTTCGGCAAAAAGGTCGTCATAGTCGCGCGTGTCCAGACCGAATAGCGGATAGGCTTCCACGAACGAACCTCGGCCGACAACGACTTCCGCGCGGCCTTTGGAAATCAGATCGAGAGTTGCGAATTCCTGAAAAACCCGCACCGGGTCGGCGGCGCTCAGAACGGTCACCGCACTCGTCAATCTGATCCGGCCGGTCCGGGCCGCTGCCGCAGCCAGAATGACAGCCGGCGCGGAGTCGAGAAACTCCCCGCGATGATGCTCGCCTATGCCGAAGACATCGAGCCCGACACGGTCCGCGACGACGACCTCCTCGATGAGTTCGGCCATACGCTCGGTCGCCGAAGGAAGCTTGCCTGTGGTCGGATCCGGGAGGATGGCTGCAAAACTGTCGATGCCGATTTCCATGAGAAGTCACCTGCGATTTGCGTGGAAGGCGCGGCGCCTGAGTTGCCTAGGACGTTGCCAATTGTGCCTGAAGCGCGCCTTCCTCGGGATCGAACATCGGCACGCCGCCGCGAGCCGCCGTAACCGGCACCTCGTCCTGCAACACGTCCCAATGCTCGGCCAGCTTGCCGTCTTCGACGCGCAAAAGATCGATCACCACTTGCGGCACGTTTGCCCAGCCGCGGATGCGCCCGTGGATGGCGACAAAATCGCCCTCGGCAACAATCAGGCCGGGTTCATAATAAACGTCTTGCGACAGACCGGCGACGAGCGCCTGCAAGGCATCGCGCCCCTGAGGAATGCTGGGATTGTGCTGAAAGTAATCCGCAACGTAGAGTCGCTCGACCGCCGACGCATCATGGCGCTGGAATAGGGAGGTCGTCGCCTCGAGCACCAGCGACGCCTTGTTGCGCTCCGGACGGTCGTCGGGGACGCGGTCCGCTGGCCGAGTGACGACGATGGGACCGGTCATTCGCAGAAACTTGCCATCAGGCAGCGTGGCGAACGAGTGGACCAGACCACGGTCATAGTCCTGCACATTCGTGACCGTCGCACCGTCCTTCTCCTGCCAGCTCACAGCAAAGATGCGGTTGCCGCCCGGATCAGCCTGCTGTGCCCGGCACCGGCGTGTTGAGCAATTGCTGCTCCCACAAATAAGCGATGCCGCTACCACCGGCATGCTGCACGACCACGTCCGTTATCTTTACGGCAGTGTCCATCCGCGCCCAATCACGCTGCCATTCAGACGCAACCGCCAGCCACGTCATCATGTTCGCGCCGGCTGCGATCATGCGGTGGATGGCGACCTCATGCGCTTCGACCGATGTGCCGCCAGATGCGTCTGTTACGACCGTTACATCCCAGCCTTCGCCGAGGGCCTGGATCGTCGGCATGGCGACGCAAACTTCAGTCCAGAGGCCGGCAATGATCAGCTGTTTGCGGCCGGTCGCCTTAACCGCATCCACTGTCGTCTTATCTTCCCACGTGTTAATGAACGTCCGGTCGATTATCTCCTGGCCTGGGAACACATCTGCGATTTGGGGGAACAGGTTACCGCCCCGCTCGGCGATCACGGTCGTCAGGATCGTGGGGACGCCGAACGCCTTCGCTGCCTTAGCCAAACCCACGGTGTTGTTGATCACCATCATCGGTTCGTGGCTGTTCAGGTTCGCCAGTTGGTAAGGCTGATGATCGATCAGAACGAGGACGGAATCTTCGGGGCGGAGAAGGGAGTCAAGGCCGTTACGAAAGGTCATGGTTTCATCCTGTGTTGGCGGTTTATTGAAGCGCGTTTGCTCAAAAGACATGCGCCCTCCGAGGCGCTGCCGCGGACGAAACTTGTCATTCCCGTTTGTGATGCGGTAGTCCTTGCCTGTGCTAAGCTGTGTCGCAGAATGGGGAACGCCGAGTGGACATTGAGGATCTCCGGACATTCGTCGAAGTCGCTGATGCGGGAGGCGTCACCTCGGCCGCGCTGCGGCTTGGCATCTCCAAGTCGATGGTCAGCCGACGGCTTGTGCGGCTTGAAGCGGAGCTTGGTGTCCAGCTTCTAGCCCGATCCACACGCGGGGCTTCCCTGACCGAGGCCGGCGCAACCTTCCGGGACTACGCAGCCAGGGTTTCCGCCGAGATCGATGTGGCCAGGGAAACAATTGTGCCGGCCGGTGAGCTCCGCGGCCGCCTCAGGATTGCCGCGCCGCTTTCCTTCGGTCCGACGCATTTCGCAGCGGTGATTGCGCAAATGGCACATCGCCATCCTCATCTCCAGATCCAGACCTGTTACAGTGATCGCATCGTGGATCTGATCGCGGAAGGCTATGATTGTGCGATCCGCGTTGGCACACTTCAGGACTCCAGCCTGATCGCAAGACGTGTCGGTCCACTCTATGGGAGTTTCGTTGCAAGTCCGGACTACATCAAAGCCCATGGCTCTCCGGAGACACCGGACGAGCTTGTCGCCCATCAGGCTCTCATGCAGGGAACGGAAACCTGGCAAGTGATGGATGGAGACAAGGTGATAACCGTTCGCCCGCAGGGACGCTTCAAGGCCGACAACGGGGTCGCTCTCGCTGTCGCCGCAGCAGCCGGTTTGGGCATCGCCGCGCTACCTGACGACCTTATCAAAGATTATCTGGCCTCAGGCGAGTTGGTTCCGGTCATGAAACGCCATCCACCGCCCCCGATCGGGATATATGTCGTCAGACCGCCCGGGCAGCATCCTGCAAGAAAAGTTCGGGTGCTGACGGAAATGCTGATCGAGTGCTTCGACCATGGCTCGGCATTGCCGAAGACAGCTTACCCGTAGAATCGCGGCACTCGTCCCAACGACGTCCGCGATGCCTCGGCTAGCGATCAGCACCTGCATCTTGAGATCGTCAGATCATGTGGAAATCAGGGTACCGAAGAATTACCGGCGCAGTTCTCAGTGTAGACGCCGGATTCAACGCCTGATTTGGTTGCCAGTAAGAGGATCGGGTCGGAGGAAAAAGCCTCCGGCCCCTCAATCGAACGGCACCCGGCGCGTCTCTGACTAAGGCTGGCGCTTACGAATGATCAACCATTTAGCCCTCCCGAGAAATGCTCGACCGATATTGAAGGCGCGCTGTAGATCTTCTTCTCCGTTCGAGCGATCCGCCGGACGTCGGAGTTCCGATTAGACTGCCTTAACAGCGATGGCACTTTCAGCGGCCGCAAGAATGGTCTCTTCTCCTGACCGAGGCCGCCAACCTAGGACTCGCTCTGCCTTGGCACTTGAGAACACGTGCTTTCGGCCGAGCAGAGGAATGACAAAGCGAGCGGGGCGATCAAAGAGAGCGGCGATCCTGAGAACGATGCCAGGGAGTGACCTCGGTGGGACTTTCTGTGCGGCTTCGCCTAGATGATTCCGCAAGGTCTCGGCGATATCGGCCATCCACTTCCAATCGTCATGATTTGAGGCGTTGAAAGCGCCAGCGCGGTTACGGCGGCTCCTGCCCTGAACATGGAACGGCGGTTGAAGACCATGGCTTTTTTCCTCCGGATAGCTCGACTTCGTTTTTGGGGCGGGGTGGAAGAGCGGACGCTCGACAAGGTCGAGACCTTGCTCAGAGGCCCGGTCCGGTGCCTCATTTGACGCGCTGCCACTCGATCCTGATTTCAGTGCCTTCCGGCCTCCGGAATTGTTCGGTCATGCGGTCACCGGTCACGACAAGCGTGAGATCATCGCGTGTTCGTACGCTGCCAACCCAGTTCGGAAACGTCGCCCCTTCAACACGGTTTCCGCTGAATTCTCCCTTCTCATCAACGGTATAGGTGCCGAAAAAGCCGATACTGCGTGACATGGCCATGCGATTTTCATCATCCGTTCCCTCACCGCGAGCGTTAGACGCAAACCGCGGGATATCGGCGTCGGTGAGAACTTCAATGAAGTGCATGTCGGGAGTGAAGACGAGAAGACCATTGGGTTTTTCTCCGTAAGCGGAGATATTTTTTCCACCGGGATCAATCGTCGCCGACACCATCCGCCAAGTGCCTGCGACTTGGTTTTCTGCGGCGGTCTGTGCAAAGGCAGACGACGAAATGCTGAGGGCAAGGGCCAATATAACCGGTCGAATGGACATGTTTTTTCCTTCCTGTTCATGAGGGCTGTGTTGCCGCCGCTGCTGCGGCTCACGGATCCTGCCGGTCGGCGGAATTCGCCACTCCACGCTGCACCTCAAGAGCAGACAGGCGTGCGGAAAGCGCCTGTGAGATAGATGAATAGGCCGTGCTACCCAGCGCCAGCCGCAATGGCGGCGTCTCGCTCTCGGCGGCTGATATGATTGCGGCTACGGTGCGCGCCGCATCTCCCTTGATCTCGAAGCTGCCCTCGGTAATCGCCCGGCGAACGGCCCCGGCAGGGGTTTCGTCGTAGACATCCATCGGTGTCGCACGGACGAGATTGGCTCCGAAATTCGTGCCGGTCGGTCCCGGCTCGGCGATGATGAAGTCGATACCGAAAGGCGCCACTTCCTGTGCGACGGCTTCGACGAAGCCCTCGATGCCCCACTTGGTTGCGTGATAGAGACTGAAGCCCGGATAGGCGATCTGCCCTCCTTCGGACGAGACCTGGACGATCCGCCCGCCGCCTTGCCCTCGAAGAATGGGCAGTGCGGCACGGATCAGATGGATGGATCCAGTAAGGTTGGTGGCGATCTGCCGATCGATCTCTTCATTCGTGAGCTCTTCCGCAGCACCGAACAGGCCATAGCCCGCGTTGCTGACGATCACGTCTATCCGGCCGTGCCGTTGGAATGAGTCTTTAACGGCCGAGGCGATGCTCTCCTGCTCGACGAGATCGAGCTGAACGATATCAAGACGATCGCGGTATTCCTGCGCAAGTTTCGTCAGTGCGCCGGCACGGCGGATCGTTGCGACCACCTTGTGTCCCTGGGTGAGCAGTTGTTGCGTCATCTCGAGACCAAGCCCCGAAGAAGCGCCGGTGATGAACCAAGTCTTTGGCATGTGAACTCCTGTTTTGTTCATCTCCAATGTAAAACAACAGCATTGGTGATATAAGATCTTCAATTTGAGATGAGATGGTGAGGGAAAAATCACGAATGATACGTCCCAGTCTGAACGATCTTGCCGCCTTTGCCGCGGTGGCCAATCACCAGAGCTTCCGCAGAGCGGCCGACGTCATGGGCGTTTCGCGCTCGGCTCTCAGCCACGCAATCATCGGACTGGAGGCAAAACTGGACGTGCGGCTCTTCAACCGGACGACACGCAGCGTGTCGCTGACCCAGGCCGGCGCTCGCCTGCTCGCGCGCCTCGATCCGGTCCTTCAGGAACTCGATCAGGCGCTCGATACCTTGTCGGAGGAACGCGGCACCCCGAGCGGCACACTTCGGATTAATTCAAACAAGAGCGGCGCGCGCATTCTCGTCGCAGAGGTCGTGCCGCGCTTTCTGGATCTCTATCCCGACGTCGAGCTTGATCTTGTTTCGGAAGGTCGGCTCGTCGATATCGTGGAACAGGGTTTCGATGCCGGAATACGCCTGCTGGAAACCGTCCCGAAAGACATGGTCGCGGTGAAGTTCGGGGGCGACGTGCGTTTCATCGCCGTGGCGGCGCCTTCCTATCTGGACGGGAAAGCAAGACCGCATACGCCCGACGATCTTTATGCGCATTGCTGCGTCCGCCAACGTTTGCCGAGCGGAAAGCGCTATCGCTGGGAGTTCTCCAAACGCGGCGCCGAAGTCACGATCGATGTGCCGGGCAACCTCACACTCGATGACAATGATCTTCTCGTGCAGGCGGCGGCGGACGGGCGCGGTATCGCCTATGTCCCGGAATACTTTGCCCAGCCGTTTCTGGGGTCCGGTCAGCTGGTGACCGTGCTTGATGACTGGTGCCCGCCGACGCCTGGTCTGGCCCTCTATTACCCGCGCAGCCGGCACGTCCCATCCCCGCTTCGGGCCTTCATCGACCTCTTGCGAGAGGTGGACAGGACACGATGACGGGCGACGGTGAAATGGCATCCAACCCTGCCAGATGGATGAGGAAGACCTGCGGCCGCCATCGCTTTGAGCTGCTTTCGCATTGCGGATGCTCGCTTGGTATGTCAGGGGGCCGCTGGCTTGCGACGCAAGATCATGCCGCCATGGTGCAATGTGTTGGCATCGACGAAATCGCCGTCGGCCGTGAAGCCCGTATCGTCCCAGTACTCGATATGCGTCCCGTCGACTTCGTAGCGACCCTCATAGGCTCGCTCGCGCTGACCGCGGGCCTCGATATAGCGTCCGCTCGGCAGAAGTTCGTGGCGAACACGGTTGTCGTCGGTGACCCACATGCCAACGTAGGGATGGTTCGGCTGCAAATTGGCCTCTTGTGCTTCTGCGGGTTGAATCGAAAGGGTGGCCGTGATGAGTGCGGCAAATGCCTGTCGCATGGTTCTGGCTCCGTTAGGCGTTACTGTTCTCGGTTTGGAGGCGATAGCGCCTGTGCGCGCGGTGCCGGTTCGGCAGACATTAGGTTCTGTCGAAGCAGCGGGCGCCGTGTCATTGCGAGCGCGGCGCGTTGTTGTCGACAACCTGCTGATAGGCAACAAGGTCCAGGAATGCTTCCGCATTAACGACGAGGCCGTCCTTCATCTCGAATATCCAGACAAACTGGTTGCGATAAGGTGCGCCCGACGTCGTGGTCGCCGTTCCGTCGAAGCGGATGATGATCGTGTCTCCGTCGGCAAAGATGTCGTGCACCTCCGGCACGACCGGCGTCGCGAGGCGGCTGGTCAAAGGACGTGATGCCTGTTCGATGAAATCCTTCTGGCTGCGATAGGTGCCGGCGACCGGTCCGGAGCCATGGATCGTCCACACGACGTCGGGAGCGAGAAGTTCCGCGAAGACGTATGTACCCCCGCGCCATTTTTCGAAGGCGGCTTCAACGATCGCCCTGTTCTGCCGTTCGATCGCTGCACTGTCTGCGGCCTGCACCTGCCTTGCCGTGGTGGTGGCAATGGCTGCATCCGGCAGGGAGAGCGACAGCAATGCCAGTGTGATCAATGCTGTTCGGCTCGCACCGGCGACCCGATGTCTTGTCCGAAGAATGGTCATGGTATTTATCCTTTCCTGCGGTCAGTTGCGGCGTTCGACTGCGGCACCGCCGAAGATCAGTTGCTGGACGAGGGGACGTTGCGTGAAGCGAGCGGGAAAGACGGGGCTCGGAGCGCTGATCCGGTTCAGACGATCCAGTTGTTCGGGCGTAAGCGCCAGATCCAGAGCTCCGAGATTGTCCTCGGCCTGGGCGAGCGTGCGGGCGCCGATGATTGGCGAGACGACGGTCGGATTGGTCAGTGTCCAGGCAAGCGCTACCCGCGATGGCGTGGAGTTGGCCTCTTCGGCGACGGCTCGAACCTCGTCCGCAATCTCGATCGCACGTTGGTTCAGATGACCGGACGAAGCTATGACACCCTTGCGGCTGGCGGACACTGTCGCCTCTTGCGAATCCTCGACGTCGGAAAGGGAATATTTGCCTGTGAGCACGCCGCCGCCGAGCGGAGACCAGGGCAGCACTCCAAGGCCCAAGGCTGCAGCCGCCGGCAGGAGCTCGTGCTCGACGGTCCTCTCTACCAGGCTGTATTCGATCTGTAGCGCTACGAAAGGAGACCAGCCGCGGATGTCAGCGAGCGTCTGCATCTGTGCAACACGCCATGCAGGTGTGTTGCAGATGCCGAGATAGAGGACTTTCCCGGACAGAACGAGGTCGTCGAGCGCTCGCATGACCTCGTCTGGCCGGGTCGTCATGTCCCATGCATGCAGATAAACGAGGTCGATGCGATCCGTGCCGAGCTGCGTGAGGCTCTGCTCGACGGAGCGCACCATGTTCAGGCGGTGGTTGCCTCCGGAATTCGGGTTGCCCGGTTCGCGCGCCATTGTAAACTTCGTCGCGAGGACGATCCGCTCGCGCTTGTCGCCGATGAAGGTCCCGAGCAGGCGCTCGGCGCGGCCGTCGGTGTAATTTACCGACGTGTCGACGAAGTTGCCGCCCCGGTCGATGTAGAGATCGAAGATACGGCGGGCCTCGTCGCCATCCGCCCCCCACCCCCAATCGGATCCGAAGGTCATCGTTCCGAGGCTCAACGGCGAGATTCGCAAGCCCGACCGTCCAAGAAGTTTGTATTGATCAAGCGTCATGTCGGCTGTCTCCTGGTTCTAAGGTCAAAGGTAGACGCGTCGATGAGAGCGAACAACTTGCCCAATGATGACTAGCCTGGTAAATATTTCTAACCAATGGCAGTCGATCTGAATGGCATTTCTGTTTTTCTGGCAGTCGCCGAAGCGCGGAGCTTTCGCGTGGCCGCGGAGAATTTGGGCGTTACACGGCCAGCCGTCAGCCAGACCATCCGCCGCCTCGAAGATCGGCTGGGTGTCGCGCTCGTGCAGCGCACCACGCGCAGCGTCAGTCTCACAGAGGCCGGCGAACGACTGTATCAGCGGGTGGCGCCGGCTATTTCCGAAGTCGGACTGGCGCTCGACGCCACGGCGGACCGCGACAGCTCACCCAGCGGACTGTTGAGGCTGGCGGTGTCATCCATCGCCGAGCAGTTTATCTCAGGGCCGCTTCTCGCGCGTTTCGCGGACAAATTTCCCGCCGTTCAGGTCGACGTGACCGTCACGGACGAGGAATTCGACATTGTTGCGGAAGGCTATGACGCGGGGGTACGTTTGGGCGAAGTCATCGATCAGGATATGATTGCCGTTCCGGTCTCGGGCGAGCAGCGTCAGGGCGCCTTCGCCGCCCCGTCCTACATTGAACGTTTCGGCAAGCCCGAGCATCCCTCGGAACTCTCTGCCCATCGGTGTATCGGCTGGCGTCCAGCTCCCCACAGCGCACCATATCGTTGGGAATTCGGCCAGCATGGACGCGAGTTCGACGTGGCTGTCGACCCTCAGATCACCACCAACGACATGTGGCTTATGATCCGAACAGCATGTGCCGGCGGCGGCATCACCTTCGGGATGGAGGACACCTTCAAGCCCTACGTCGAATCTGGTCAATTGGTCCCTCTCCTTCAGGAGTACTGTCCTCCCTTTGCTGGCTTTTTCCTTTATTACCCCAGCCGGCGCAATCTCCCTCCCAAGCTTCGGGCGATCGTCGACCATGTGAGGCGGTCGCGATAGCATCCGTCCTGCCGTCGCTGTCGTGACAGGCACTTCCGGGCGCGGCCAGATCGATGCGGAACGCCCCGAGGGCTCGACTACCTTAAGGCCGTTGCCGCACGCCTTTGGTGATCAGACAGTGATAGGCCGTGCCGAAGGAAATCAGCAGCGCCGCGGCCTGTGCCATTTCCACGCCGTCCGGTACAGGTCATGTCTGCGAGGCGGGGACGGACCAGAGTTCCGCATGCGAACCATGCATATCGAAGGCGGTCACCTTTCGGCCGACTGCCCGGTCGCGGACATTTTCACCGACCGAGATCAGGGTTCCGGCAGCCGCGTAGCCGACGATCCAAGGGGATTGCTGTGGCGTCGACCGGCGATTGATCAGATCGCCGCCCTCGATCGAAATCGCTTCCACGGCAATCAGGACGTCATCTGGCCCGCAAGTCGGATCGGGCACATCGGCATATCTGAGAACTGTCGGAGGACCGGGGTTGTCGTAGACTGCCGCTTTCATGTGCTTTTCCTTTTGATGAGGGAAGCTTGCGCGATTGATAGGTGACTATTCACCCAGGCTCTTTTGTTTTGAAGCACGTCAAGCACACGCACGCCGATACGATTGAGCACCTGCCGCCGTCTATTTCGACACGGCTAATCCGCTCAGCGGCTCAGGAACAGGCCGGACGTGCAGGCGATCGCGGTCGGACATGGCGTTACCCTGTGCTCGAAAGCTTCTTGCCGCGGGGAGCGTTAATGTATCGCGCGTGGCGTACGAGGTAGGCTACACAAGCACGTCGCAATTCAGTCGAGAGTATAAAAGCATGTTTGGCACTGCGCGCGTGGCTGACCTGCAACGCTGGATCCTGCCTCGGATAGCCCCGCCGCTCTCTTGCGTTGACTTGCACCAGCCACGATCTGCGATGCAGAACACGACGTTTCCTTCCGCGTTTATCGGCTTCAGGAGGCGCGGGGGCCAAATCCATTCGGCGTTCCCCGTTTAGCGACACAGCTTCGCGCCATGGCGGACTATCGCATCGCTTGTCGAGATGAGATCAAGGCCTCAGGAACGTGCACTTCGGAGTATGTCCACCGGCAAACCTACTCAAGCTCGAAGGGCAGCCAAGGACACATTCATAACCCCTTTAACCGCAAATCCGCTTTCCGGGCCATCACCGAGGTTATACTCCAGCCGCTGTTTGGCAATGACGGCCTCTGGGTTGCTCTTCTCCTGTTTCAGAGTGCGCGCAGCATCGCCTTTCGCCTAATGCTGCCGAAGCTCGCAGCCGCCACATTCCGGTAAAGTAGGAGGCAGCGAAAAACGGCTATACGAGCAAGATACGCGCTGTACGCGTACCTCTACAATATGGCTTCGCAATCTTGCATTTTCGTGGAGGTAATGTGTAGAGTTCATTGCGCAGGGTCATTTCGGAACTATCGGAGGTTGCGATGGAAAATTCTTTTGCGCAGTCCCGTAACTGGTTATGTGGGCCTGAGAGCGGAAAAGAGGCTTGTCACGCCGCTCGTGACCGCGACGGAGGCGGCCCGCTCGATAGCGGCGGGCGACTTTGGCAGACGGGCGTCGGGCCAAGGCGGCTTCGGCGAGGCCGACCGCCTGATCGAGTATTTCAACCGCATGGCCGAATAGTTGCAGCGGGCGGAGAAGGAGCCGAAGTACTCGAATTCCGCGATCCCCACGAACTCAGGACCCCGCTGACGATCCTGCAGGGCCGCATGCAGGGGCTAGCAGACGTGTCTTCTCCCAGTCAGGAGCTGTTCCAGAGCCTCAGGTGAATGCGCGCGCTGGATAAACATAAAGTCCAGGATTAGATCCGATATGAAGCCTCCAATTGTCATCCCGCTTGCTCTGCTGCTCGGCGCTTCCACTATGCCGTTCTTGGGAACAACCGACGCGCAGGCCCAGAACCGCGACGTCAATCAGTCGTTATTCGCCTTCGGCGGCACGATGGTCGACGCCGACATCCTCCAAGCAGCCAATCCTTTCGGCGTCACGTACGAGGACCTCCCGATCTTCGGCCTCGGCTACCAGTACTTCCCGGCTAGGATGGGCTCCTTCAGGTTCGGACTGGAAGCGGGGCTCGCCGGAAGATTGGGCGGGCATCCGAATGCGGAATTCTGGGGCGGCGGCGTCGCTCGCTACGACGGTTTCGAGATTGGTGATACCGTCCGAATCTCACCAGCCTTTACGTTTGGCATCAGCCATGTCACGCATACCCAGGAGGGACGGGAGCGCAAGAACGAGCTGGAGCATAACGGGGACGCTAGAACGCTGTTCTATCTCGGCCCCGAGTTGAACCTTTCCTTCAACGCCATGCCCGACGTCGATTTCTTCTGGCGGATACACCACCGGTCCGGAGCCTGGGGGACGCTCGGCGACGTGCACGGCGGCTCCAGTGCAAATGTCTTCGGGGTGCGGTTCAATTTTTGAACAACCTTCTTCATCTCCAATACGACGACGTTCGCGGCGGTCCGTGTCCCACAGGGGCAGGACCTCGCCGGATGGGCAGCAGCGCTGTGGTTGATGACGGAATCGTAGGTGATGTCCGCTTTCGTAGCGCGAAACTATTCGCGATACCCTTTTCAATGCGGTTCAATTCGTCGGGAGATACATTAGGGGTCGTCGAGCTAATGTCGGGACCAAAGAGTAGCTGACATTGCCGGAGCCTCGATACCAAGCAAAATTTCTGCCTTCCTGAAATTTCTCAACCTGATCAAGGAGGTCGCCGAACGATCCCGGTGTATGCTCAATTATCGTCGGCAATGACACGCTCCCGCTTGTCGTAAGCATCCAAAAATGATGCTAGAATCGCGAGCGCCTGGGCCATCAGACCCGATCATTGTGAACCCGTCAATGTTCCAGTCGGTTCTGGATGCCATGACGACGGCACTGAAGGGTGCCGGAAATGGCAGTGATACGCTTACGGGTTACGGTCAGTTTGTCCGCTCCCTCGTTCAGAAGGTGGTGATTGCGCCCTCCCCCGACAATCGCCGCGCAGACCTGACGATTCATGGTAAGCGGTGAACTGAGACCGTTACTTTTGAAAGTTCCAGGGCATGAGAGCGTCGATATCGCTGGCCGGCCATCCGGCCGCAATGCGTTGGAGTGTTTGCGTTAGCCAAGCGAGCGGATCAACATCGTTCATTTTGGCGGACTGAATAAGGGTTGAGATGGTCGCCCACGTCCGGCCGCCGCCGGCGTTACCCGCGAATAGACTATTTTTCCGAACGATTGCTTGGGGTCTGATAGCCCGTTCAACGATGTTGGAGTCTATCTCGATCCGTCCATCGTGAAGGAACTGTTCGAAGGCTTCACGCCGGTTGATGGCGTAGCGGATGGCCTCGGCGAGCTTGGATTTCCCAGAGATGCGAGGCAGCGTGTCTTGCCACAGCTTGTAGAGATCGGCAACCACGACCATGGACGCCTCCTGGCGGGCGGCAACACGCCGATCAGGGCTTTGTCCACGCACCTTTTCCTCGATCGCCCACAGCGCGCCCATCTTTTCGATCGTCGCCGTTGCCACTTTGGAACTGTCGCTCGTATGGAGTTCGTAAAACCGGCGGCGACTGTGCGCCCAACACCCAGCCAATAGCGCGCCGTCGTTTCCCCGGTCAGGTCGGGCGACGCGGTTGTAAGCAGTGTAGCCATCTATCTGCAGGATGCCACGATAGCCGTCGAGATGCCGAGCGACACAATCGCCGGATCGACTGTCTTCAAAACGATAGGCCACCATCGGCGGACCACTTCCGCCGAATGGCCGATCGTCCCTGGCATACGCCCATAGATACGCGGTTTTGGCCGATCCCGATCCTGGCACCAGCGTCGGCAATGTCGTTTCGTCGGCGAATATTCGCTCGCCTTGTTTGATCTGGTTGAAGGTGTAGTCCGCAAGGATCTCGAGCTCGAACCCGAGCTTGCCCATCCACCGTGCCATGATGCCGCGATCGACTTCGACATGGTCGCGCAGGAAGATTGCCTCCTGCCGATAAAGCGGCAAGCCATCGCCGTATTTCGAGACCGCGATATAGGCGAGCAGCGCTTCCGTTGGGATGCCGCTCTCGACGATGTGCGCCGGTGCCAAGGCCTGGATGACCCCGTCCTCGTCTTTGAAGGCATACTTCGGACGGTGGGTGACGATCACCCGGAACTTCGGTGGGATGACATCCAGCCGCTCGGAGGTATCTTCACCGATCAGGATCTTCGGTTTGCCGGCATGCTCAGGAAGCTCGTCCGGCTCGATCACCACATGGATACGTTCCAGATGCGGCGGGAAGCCCTTGCGTGGACGCGGCGCACGTTTCGCAGCGCCTGCACCTCTTCCTTTTTCGACTAATGCCTGGATGGCGGCAATGCCGGTCTCGATCTCCTCGAAGACAAACGCACCCTGCTCGTCGAGATCCGCGTCGATGTTCTTGCTCTGCTTCTCCGAGCGTCTTCCATAGCGGTAACGGTCGAAGGCTTTGAGGACCTGCTTCAGCTTGGCGATCTGCTCGTCGGCGTCCGCATTGCGAGCCTTGAGATCAGCGACTTCACTCTCCAGAGCGTCCGCGCGCGCAGCCTTCTCAGCCATCGCCAGGATCATGGCTTTCAGCGCATCAACGTCATCGGGAAGCTGCAGATCGGCTGGTGTCATGCCTGCAAATAGAGCACATTTTGCCGACGATTTCCCGCAGTTTTAGCCGCCTGATTCACTCTGCCGCAGGGCTTTTACCCAACAAGTTCCGGCCGTTTCACAGCAACGGTACGGACGCGTTTCCAGTCCATGCCGTCGATCAACGCCATCAATTGTGCGTGGTTGAGCTGCACCCTGGCATGGCCGATCTTCGGCCAAACGAACTGATTTTTTTCCAGCCGCTTCGAATACAGGCAAACACCGGAACCATCCCACCAGGCGATCTTAATTCTGTCTGCTCTTTTTGCACGGAAGACATAAAGCGAGCCGTTGAACGGATCATTACCGGCATCGCGCACCAGCGACAGAAGGCTATCTGGACCTTTGCGAAAGTCCACGGGGTGGCTTGCCAGAAACACCTTCGCACCGGCCGGGATCATGCGGAGCGCACCGCACGGATCACCCGAGCAAGATGAGCCTCATCGATCTCGGCACCCGTGCGGATTACCGCATCACCGATGATGATGTCGACTGCGGAAGATGGGAATGCTTGGGCAGCTTGCTGCCCCTTCTCGGCTTTCGACGGCAAAGACATGGCTTTCTGCCGGGCAATGCGACGCCACGTGAACAACTGTGACGGATCAACACCAAGTCGCCGTGCTACTGCCGAGACGCTCGCTCCAGGCTGCACCGTCTCGGCCACAGCCTGTGCCTTGAAGTCATTCGACCAATGTCGCCGCACTTGTCGCGGAGCTCCTTCCAATGGGCCGGCGACGGCCTCAATCATATGGAAGGTTCTATGATCAGACACAGTAGCAGACATAGAAGTTCACACCCGAGCTAATTCCTGGATCGCTCTGTCACGGATAAACCCGTTGACCTGCCATCACCAGATGGGGTGTATGCATCGCTTACGATTCATGGCCGGTTGGCGTCGATCCTCGCATCGATGGAAGCGTTTCAGGACTACAGCGCGAGAATGCGCGAGCACTATCACCGGGACTACAGCACCCGTGTGAAGGCCGGCGAGTTCAGTGATGTGAAGGGGAAAGCCTACTACCTGAGCCGCTTCCAGGCTATTCTCAAGGAAAAGGAAGCCGACTGGAAGCGGTTACAAGTCTCAGTGGTTGCGGGGGCAGGATTTGAACCTGCGGCCTTCAGGTTATGAGCCTGACGAGCTACCGGGCTGCTCCACCCCGCGTTATTTTTGATCGGAAGGGACCGCGTTATTGGGCCGGTGTTTTGGCCGATTGTGTTGAGAAGATTTAGAATGTTGCGTTTAGCAGACCTGGCGGCGACCGACTCTCCCGCGTCTTGAGACGAAGTACCATGGGCGCTGGGGCGTTTCACGGCCGTGTTCGGAAAGGGAACGGGTGCAGCCACCCCGCCATAACCACCAGGTCAGCGAAGCGCAACGAATTGAGAAGCTGGATTTGGAGCGAACTGGAGAGAAGCTTTATGCTTCTGGTACCGGTTTGCTGGTTTTGAACACGTCCTGGCTCATATTGATGAGCATTGTCAATGAGAACGATCAAGCCGATCGAGCTATTAGTACCGGTAAGCTTCATGCATTGCTGCACTTCCACACCCGGCCTATCAACGTGGTCGTCTTCCACGGCTCTGATAGGGAACACTCGTTTTCAGGTGGGTTTCCCGCTTAGATGCCTTCAGCGGTTATCCCTTCCATATGTAGCTACCCTGCTATGCCCTTGGCAGGACAACAGGTCCACCAGAGATATGTCCATCCCGGTCCTCTCGTACTAGGGACAGATCCTGTCAATATTCCTACACCCACGGCAGATAGGGACCGAACTGTCTCACGACGTTCTGAACCCAGCTCACGTACCGCTTTAATTGGCGAACAGCCAAACCCTTGGGACCTGCTCCAGCCCCAGGATGCGATGAGCCGACATCGAGGTGCCAAACAACCCCGTCGATATGGACTCTTGGGGGTCATCAGCCTGTTATCCCCGGCGTACCTTTTATCCGTTGAGCGATGGCCCTTCCACGCGGGACCACCGGATCACTATGACCGACTTTCGTCTCTGCTCGACTTGTCAGTCTCGCAGTCAGGCGGGCTTATGCCATTGCACTCGACGACCGATTTCCGACCGGTCTGAGCCCACCATCGCGCGCCTCCGTTACTCTTTCGGAGGCGACCGCCCCAGTCAAACTACCCACCATACACTGTCCCGGATCCGGATAACGGACCGCGGTTAGACATCCATGTCGATAAGGGTGGTATTTCAAGGATGGCTCCACGGAAACTGGCGTCCCCGCTTCAAAGCCTACCACCTATCCTACACATGCCGACACGAATGCCAGTGTAAAGCTATAGTAAAGGTGCACGGGGTCTTTCCGTCTGACCGCAGGAACCCCGCATCTTCACGGGGAATTCAATTTCACTGAGTCTATGTTGGAGACAGCGGGGAAGTCGTTACGCCATTCGTGCAGGTCGGAACTTACCCGACAAGGAATTTCGCTACCTTAGGACCGTTATAGTTACGGCCGCCGTTTACTGGGGCTTCAGTTCAAAGCTTGCACCTCTCCCTTTAACCTTCCAGCACCGGGCAGGCGTCAGACCCTATACGTCGTATTGCTACTTCGCAGAGCCCTGTGTTTTTGATAAACAGTCGCTACCCCCTGGTCTGTGCCACCCCACCTTGGTTGCCCAAAATGGGGTCACGCTTCTTCCGAAGTTACGCGTGCAATTTGCCGAGTTCCTTCAACATAGTTCTCTCAAGCGCCTTGGTATACTCTACCTGACCACCTGTGTCGGTTTCGGGTACGGTCTATACGGTGGAGCTGTTTCCTGGAACCGCGTCCCTGCAAGATCAATCCAATAAGACCTTACAAGTTGAGCAATCCGTCACTACCACCAGGCCCACGAATATTAACGTGGTTCCCATCGACTACGCGTGTCCGCCTCGTCTTAGGGGCCGGCTAACCCTGCTCAGATTAACTTTAAGCAGGAACCCTTGGTCTTTCGGCGAGAGGGTCTCTCACCCTCTTTATCGTTACTCATGTCAACATTCGCACTTCCGATACCTCCAGGATGTCTCACGACTGTCCCTTCACAGGCTTACGGAACGCTCCGCTACCACGTGTATTGCTACACATCCTCAGCTTCGGTGCATGGCTTCAGCCCCGTTACATTTTCGGCGCAAAGACCCTTATTTAGACCAGTGAGCTGTTACGCTTTCTTTAAATGATGGCTGCTTCTAAGCCAACATCCTGGTTGTTTTGGGATCCTCACATCCTTTCCCACTTAGCCATGACTTGGGGACCTTAGCTGGAGGTCAGGGTTGTTGCCCTTTTCACGACGGACGTTAGCACCCGCCGTGTGTCTGCCGAGTAGTACTCCCCGGTATTCGGAGTTTGGTTAGGATCAGTAAGACGGTGAGTCCCCATAGCCCATCCAGTGCTCTACCCCCGGGGGTATTCGCTCGACGCTCTACCTAAATAGATTTCGCGGAGAACCAGCTATTTCCGAGTTTGATTGGCCTTTCACCCCTAGCCACAAGTCATCCCAATCTATTGCAACAGATGCGGGTTCGGTCCTCCAGTTGGTGTTACCCAACCTTCAACCTGCTCATGGCTAGATCACTCGGTTTCGGGTCTAATGCAACAAACTCAATCGCCCTATTCAGACTCGCTTTCGCTACGCCTACACCTACCGGCTTAAGCTTGCTTGTTACACTAAGTCGTTGACCCATTATACAAAAGGTACGCCGTCACCCTTTCAGGCTCCGACTGTTTGTAGGCATCCGGTTTCAGGTTCTATTTCACTCCCCTTGTCGGGGTGCTTTTCACCTTTCCCTCACGGTACTTGTTCGCTATCGGTCATGCACGAGTACTTAGGCTTGGAGAGTGGTCTCCCCATGTTCAGACAGGATTTCTCGTGTCCCGCCCTACTCTAGGACAATGAGTGTTCTACGCGTACGGGGCTGTCACCCGCTACGGCCCAACTTTCCAGATGGTTCCGCTTTATTCCTCATTGCCACTGGCCTGGTCCGCGTTCGCTCGCCACTACTTGCGGAGTCTCGGTTGATGTCCTTTCCTGCAGGTACTTAGATGTTTCAGTTCCCTGCGTTCGCTTCTTACCCCTATGTATTCGAAGGTAAGATACCTTATTAACGATACTTGGAAACCACTTTGGTTTCATGTCCTCACGGCCAAAGGCCTGCAGACAGCGCGCCGGACGACCGGCGACGCGCTACCGCGCTGTATTGCTGCCAAACCCGAACATCGAGCAAGGCACCCATACAGGCCGATAGGCCGTCGGCGATCGTTCGCCGTAACGTCGGACCAAACGTCCGACAACCAAAATGATTTCCCAAGTATCTAAGGTGGGTTGCCCCATTCGGAGATCCATGGATCAAAGCTCATTCGCAGCTCCCCACGGCTTATCGCAGCGTATCACGTCCTTCATCGCCTGTGCATGCCAAGGCATCCACCAAATGCCCTTACGACACTTAATCGTTCTCATTGCCAATGCTCATCATCTACCGGACAAAACACCAACCTTGCAGTTGCCGTTCAACCGGAGACCAGGTTACCTTTTACAACCCGGACAATTCATGATGCCATCGACGTGTTCGACAGATCTGCTTTATTGGAGCTACGCCGAGCAGCTCGCTTGCAGTCTGTCTTAAGACCAGCTTCTC